>NZ_JAKMRM010000006.1:0-92337 GCF_025772105.1 Campylobacter sp. IFREMER_LSEM_CL1846
TTAATGCTTGGGGTATATTGGTGGAGTTTGATCTCTCCACTTACTTCTTGAGTACTAGCTGTGCTTTGATTATAAGTAGCAATGATTTGTAATCTTTTAATATTAAAATCTTTTACTCCTTCAAATACTACCTTACTCTCACTTTTATCATCAACTGTGCTTTCTTTATCATTGTTAATTCTTAAAGTTTTATTGCTTTGTATATCTTTAGCTTTCCATGAAACTTTTGTTTTTGGCATTAAACCTTTAAGTTTTACTTCAAAGTCGCTTTTATAATCAATCATTCCCTTTTCAAAGTCTTGATGAGTCACAGGATCTTTTCCAGTAGGAAGCTCCATAGTAGCTGTATAATTTTTAATTTCTAAAATTTTACTTTTTTCTTTTACTAATTCATCGCTCATATTCTTAGCAATGATTTTTACTTTTTCATTTCCGCTAAGTCCTATGATTTCTACATTACTTTCACCCTTTTCATCAGCTATTAAATTAAGCTCTTTAGTAGTTTTATCTTTATCAATAAATAAAGCATTATCTCCTTGTATGCTCCATTTAACCTTAGTAGTTTTAGCTTTTAAGTTTTTATAACTTGCATGAGTTTTTTCTTTATTGCCTATAGCAGTTTTATCTAAGATAATATCATTATCTCCATAAATTGCTATTTGAACAAAGGTTTTTAAAGTAACTCCTAATACATTAGCAATGATTGTTGCTTTTTCTTTATCTTTCATGTTTGTATCAGGCTTATAGATGATATTTGAATTTCCATCTTTATCTGTTTTATCTGAATTTGGAGTTTTTTCTAAGCTTCCTTTGCCAATTAATTTCCAATTTATATCTAAATCACTTGTTAAATCACTTCCTGCAAATGTGATTAGAGATTTTTCATATCTTTGTATATTAGAAGGTTTGGCAAATATCCTAAAGTCTTCTTTTGGAGCTACGATAGTAATAGGGAAACTTTCTTGAGCATTCCCTGCTTTAGCAATTAAATTGGTTTGATGGATTCCATAAGCATGGATTATTTTTACAAAAACCTTTCCATTATCATCAGTAATATAATGATTTCCATTCTTTAAGATAACACTTTTTTGTTCAGGAGTTACACTCATAGCAACATTTTTAACTGCTTGGTTAAAACCATTTTTTAGCATAATACAATGAGTATTATCTCCTAAATTTCCACAATAGGAAATATGATAAGCATTATTAATGGCTTTATACTCAAGCACCATAAAATAATCTCTATCTATAAAATGAGTTCTAGATCCTTCAATAGTGTTATTTATACCTGCTAATTTAGGATCAAAAGCATGTTTGAGGGCATCTTTATCTAAAGGTATATTAAAATTCATAGCTATATTTGTACTTTGTTTATCACTTTCATTACTTCTTTTATGGCTTAGCGAAAAAGTTAATGCTGGATAAGGTGAATAAGTAATACCTCCTTCATACACTAAAGGATTTTTTTCTAAATCTTCAAAGCAGCTTACATTGCCAAATGAAGCTACTTTTTCTCCATACCATTTACTCATATTAGCAAAAACAGCTACATTGCTCATAGCGGGAAAAGCGTATTTAACATCCATATCCCAACCATTAGCAGGGCGTTCTAAAAAAGTTAGATCATTATTAGTATTTTTAAAATCATAACTATTAATCCAATCACTTAATCTTTGATAAATATTAGCATGGAAAGCTAATGTATCTAACATACTTTCAAAGCCCAAAGACATTCTTTTATGTTCTCTGCTAAAATCATGATCATAAACTAAGTTTAATCCTAGCATGATATTTCCTGAATTATTTAATGCTAGTGCATTAGGATAATATCTTATACCACCACCAAAATGACCTATGATTCTATTATTATCATATCCACCTATACCGCTTTGTAAAAAATAAGATATTTTTGGATTATCTTCACTCATAATAGGTAAAAGAACTTTAGCATTACCACTTAAACCACCCCTATCATTATAGTTTAAATTAAACTCACTATTAATGGAGTGATTAAGAGTATGTAAATATTCTTGGATTAAAGTATTAGCTTGTAAGCTTAAATAATTACTTGCTAAATCTCTTATAAGCTCATCTCTTTCTTTACTATCTTTGGCATTATATACATTACCTATAGTTTGAATAACATTAACAACCTTACTAGATAATTCTTCATCTTCTTTACTAAGATTAGAATCTTTCTTTGGTTTTTCTTCTAATAGCTTTTTGACTCTTGAGTCAATGTTATTATGTTCTTTAAGTATTTGCTTTTGATCATGGTTTACATGATTAAGCGCAAGAGTTTGATTATTATCTATAACAATTCTATTGTGATTTTTTAAAATCATTATTTGAGAAAAAAGAAAAGTGTGAATGAGTAAAACAAGTAAAAATGTTTTTTTCATATCCCCCCCCCCATAACCTACATTTAATTTTTATCTGTGATGAGAATATGATAACACAAAAAATACAAAAGTGATAAGAAAGTTATAAAAATATTGAAAAATAGCCAAAAAATTAATAAATATAATAATTATTTATAAATTATAATCAAAATTACTTTTATTTTTTATTAAAAAAATGCAAATAGATTTATTATTATTTAAATATATATGAAAAAAACTTATCATTTACTTTTTAAAAACAATTAAAAATAAGCTTTTTGAATTTTTATATTTATATTTTATTATACTATTTAACATTTTTAAAAGTATTAGCATTTAGTATTTTAGATAACAGTGTAAGGTGTATTTATCATATTTGGTATATAAAGTATAAATACTAAGCTTATATATAGTAATAAATAAAGAGTATAAATACCTTATTATACTCTTTAGATAACTACAATATAGAGTTTTTGTATAAATTTGATAATAGTTGTTATAATCTTAAAATTACTTATTAAAAAAATATATTTAATTATAGTTTGTATGTTTTTATAAATTAGATAATAGGTAAAAGAATATATATAATGTTTAATGAAAAATGAAAGGTGATTAAATAAAGTTAGATATATAAAGATATTTATAGTTTTATATATTATTTTTATAAATTAAAACAAACATATTTCACAATTAAGCAAGATTGGCACAACCAAGAATTATTTAGAAACAAAAATTTTTTGAGAAATATAAAAAATGACTTTAAGTAAAAAAGAATTTGCTGAAGTATTAGGCGTTTCTTCAGGAACTATTGATAATCTAAGAAGAAAAAATACAATCTATGGAAGTATCTTGCTATGTATTATTTTCCATTGAAGAAATAGCTAAAGTTGTATCAGGGGTTAAATCTTTAAAATGAGATTTAACCATACAAATTATTGAATTTTCAAAAGTATATGTTATTTAGATATTTAATTTCTAAAGTATGGATACTTAGACGCTTTCTAAATCCACCATTACTTCTCTATCACGAATTATTACTACAATTAAAATCTTTTGACAAATTAAAAAAAATATTTTTTTGTACACACTTTAAAGGAAAATCAGTGATTATTGTAAATGATAGGCAACTTAAAAATTTAACTGTTGATAAAAAACTTATATCAAAGTGCTTGTACTAAAAATTTATATATTGAAGCTAGGGTTTTTCATGGAAATATTGATAAGAATTTTTATTTTAGATATAAACTTAATAAAAAGGGTATTCTTTTAAAATAGGAAAATATCCTATAACCATATTAACACGAGCGAGAGAGATTGTAAATGATTATAACGACATGCTATCATAAGGCATTAATCCAAAAGAACATATTCAAAAAGAAAATACTAAAAATCAAAATATAAAAAAGCACTTTATGGTACTAATAAAGTTCAAAGTTATAAAACTTCACAGATGAAGCAAGATTTAAAGAATTATTACTTACGATTAATAAGTATTTTTACAAAAGTTGCTTTGCAAATTAGTCCATATTTATTTTTAAGAAGTGCTAATATTATAAATTTAGAATGGAAAGAAATAGATTTTGATAAAAAAATTATTATTCGTGCTAATAAAGTTAAAGCAAGAGAGGATTTTATTATTCCGCTAAGTCAGAGTGTTTTAGACTTGCTTTTATATGTTAAAAATTTTTCTTACTCAAATTCAAAATATTTTTTTCCAAGTAATATAAGTAAATCTAAAACAATGAGTAAAAACACATTAAATCAAGCCATTAAAAGATTAAGTTTTGGTGATAAAATACTATATCATGGTTTTAGAGCTACTGCTTCAACTTTTCTTTATGAGTATAAAAATATTCATAAACAAGATAGTGAAGTTATAGAACTATGTTTAGATCATAGAGAAAGAAATAAAGTAAAAGCAGTATATAATAGAAGCTTAAGACTTGATGATGGAAGAGAGTTAATGCAATGGTTGAGTGATTTTATTGATAAATTAAAAAGAGATAAGTAGTTTAATTTTTAATGTTTGTAAATTATAAACACATAAGAACTTTTTAATTTTTGTAAATTTAATAGTATTTTATTGAATATCTTTAACGCAATTATTCTATTAGTAACTTTCTTAATACACTATTTTGTGAATTTATATATTTTAAAACAACACTTTTTTTATTTTATTTTCATCTAAATCTAAGAAATCTAAATAAGCTTGAAATAAATTATTATTTAAATCATCATCAAATTTATGACTTGCAACCATATTCATAGAAAAATGATTAAAAAATTTCTTACAAAAATCGTTATTATTTTTAAATAGCTGTACTAACTCTTCTTTTTTAAAAAAATTATATTGCTTGATTGCTTCGAGATAAAAACTACTTTCTATATTTTCATAGCTATTAATAAGAGCATTAATATTTTCATACTTACTTGTTTTGTATTTTTCTTTAGTTTCTTCATAATAATCTTTCCATTTTTCATTTTCTAATAATTTTAATAGGTTCTTATCTGATTTATAATCATCATGAAAATCAAATTCTAATTCTTCCATAACAAGAGCTTCTATATAGTGTTTATTGATTTTTTCTTCTATGTTGCTTAATTTTTTATTTGTAATTTGTGTGTAGGTTGAAAGTAAATTTTGATAAAAACCATAAGGATAGCGTGTTATTCCATTTTCTGAATAAAAGTCTATTTTTAGGAGTGAATTTTCAATATCTTTTACAAATTGTTCATCACTTAAATTACCTACCAAATATTCTATCTTGTAGTTTTGAAGTTTATAATAAAGTTCAATTTTTAAAGTTTGATAAAAATCGCGTCTTAGTTGGTATTTTTCTTCTTTATTTAAATAAAACATATTTTTTAGGTATTTTTCATAAAGATGGTAGTTTGAGGAAATGTCATTTTCTTCTATTTTAATAGAAAGGTATTTTTTAATTTGAAATATTAATGAGATATAACTTAATTTTAGAGCATCTGAAAATGTTTTTTTATTGTCATACTTGCAAAACAATAAAAAACATTGCTTGTTAAAATAATCTATATGTTCTAACACATGATATAGCAATCTTAGATTTCCATTGCATTGTTCTTTATATCTTTCAAAAATAATATTTCCAATAATATTTTTTATCTCGTCTGTAATTTTAGTATATTTATTTATTCTATCTTTTATAATTGCTTTTGCTACTTCATCATTGTTTTTTATGGTTATTTCACAATCAATAACCTTTTCTTTGTATATTTGATACCAGTTTTTACTATTATATTGTTTGGTTTGTTCTTCTTTATTGTTTTTAGCCAGATTGTTATCTTGTTCTTTTAATTCTTCCTCATGAAAAATCACAACAACATTACATTCTTTTTCTTCTTTAAGTAAATTTACAAGTCCTAAAATTTCTTTCAAAGAAAGATTATCAGATCTTCTTTCTATATTATCGAAACACACAATAATATTATCAAAGTCTTCCTTTTTTAAAAAGGAAAAAATAGCATCACTATCTATATCTATTAAGCCACCACTTATACTTTTAACCAAACCTTCTAAACCTTTAAAAGTTGTTTTGGTAATTTTATTATAATCTCCATGTAGGCTTACAACTATTTCTTCTAATATTTGCTTATAACTTTCTTTACCAAAAAGATCTATATAAACAACTTTTTTATCTTTAGAAAGTTTCTTTTCAACTTGTTTCCATAAATAAGTTTTACCTATACCCCAAGACCCATTTATAGCTAAACATTTTTTAGAGTTGTTATCTAAAAAATTTGCAATATTATCAATCTTATTCATTATACACTCCTATAAAATATTTATGCAATTAAATAAAATTATTTAAGTTTTCTATGTAACTATCCTCCAAACCTTAAAGCTATAGATAGTTACATATTCTTTTTAAAATACCCCTTACAGCTACGCACTCAGACAGCCTTTCTTTTTTTAAAAAATATATAAAAAAATGCATACGCGTACGCGCGAGAAAAAACAAAAAAAGTTGAGTAATTTTTTCAATATTTAAACGAATTTTTGTTTTTTCTCTTATTTAATATTAAATTAATTTTTTAGTTTTTATAATTATTCATATATCAAAATTTTAATCATAGAAAGGATTAAAATGAAAAAAATTATCTTAGGTTTAGCAGTTATTGCTTCATTATCTAGCGTTGCTTCAGCTTCAAATCATAGTTATCATAGCAAGAAAAATTTTAATAATTCACAACAAGAATATACAGAAGGTAGAAGTATAACTTGTGCAACTTTTCATAATTGCTAGACAATACATCAACCTATTTACCAAGAAGCTGGGCATTTTGTAAATTTGGATATTGTTTCTAATGTTAAATATGTTAAATCCTAATTCAAATATTCGCTTCCACAAGTGTATGCCTAAGGAAGTTCATCAAATATATGACACCTTAAAGCTTATGGAACAAGAAGATACAAAAAAAGTAGAAGCTGAAGCTAAAAAAGAAGAACAAAGTAATTCTACAAATGCTGATAATCAAGCAAATACTAGCAAAAAAGATCAGCTTTTAGATATATTTGCTTAATCTTAATATTAGGGCAGTGGGTTTTATCCATCTTCCGTGCTACGCACTCAGACAGCCCCCGCACCCCAATTATCGCAAATCATAGCACCTTAACAGGTGCGATTTGCTAAAGCACCAAAAAGGAAAACTATCTATTAAACCCAAACCCTCTATCGTTTCTTTTAGTTTTTGCTTGTTCAAAAGAATTTTCAAAAGCTCTTTGATATTTAAGCTCTTTTTCTATTCTTTCGGCTTTTAATGGAAATATTTCTTTTAACTGCTCCACGCTTAAATTTTTTTTCGCACCATCTGCCTATTTCTTTTAGTCGAGTTTCTAATCTTTCATTATTTGTCTTGTGTGTTTCAAACAAAGTTCTTAAAGTATCTCTATCATCTTTGACTTTATCGACTTAATATTTCACTATCTCCTATCACATAGACTTTTGTGAAAATCCATCCCCTGCTTTTTTTAATATATAAAAACGCATACGCGCGAGAAAAAACAAAAAAAAGTTGAGTAATTTTTTTCAATATTTAAGCAAATTTTGTTTTTTTCTCTTATTTAATATTAAATTAATTTTTTGACTTTTATAATTATTCATATATCAAAAATAATCATAAAAAGGCTCAAAAATAATGAAAAAAATTATCTTAGGTTTAGCAGTTATTGCTTCATTATCTAGCGTTGCTTTAGCTTTAAATCATAGTTATCATAGCAAGAAAAATTTTAATAATTCACAACAACAAGATAGAAGTATAACTTGTGAAAATTTTCATAATTGCCAGACAATACATCAGCCTATTTATCAGCATCAAGCTTGTGCTAAATTAGGTATTTGTGTAAATCACTAAAGGATAATGATGGGATTAGTATATTCTCAATGTTGTAATCAAGTTATTGATACAAGCTTGCGTTATACAGCAAAACCACTATTAAAACTTGAAGAAGCTAAATTTGAACAAGAAAAAAAAGCTGAGAATGATAATACAAAAAAAGTAGAAGCTGAAGCTAAAAAAGAAGAACAAAGTAATTCTACAAATACAGATAAAGCAGACAATAAAAAAGATCAGCTTTTAGATATATCTGTTTAATCTTAATATTAAGCGGCAGAATTTGTCCGCTTTCCGTGCTACACACTTAGACAACCCTAGCACCCATTTTAGTACAAAACATATAGCACCTATAAGGTGTATTTTATTTAGAGAAGAAAAGAAAAGGTGCTTCTTTTGAAAACCTTATCTTGCTTCTTCTCTTCTTCATCACGGTGATTGCTATTTAATGGCATTAAAAGCCGTATTTTTAAAAGTGTTTAAAAAGATTTTCTAAATCATTCATTGGTATGGTTTCTTTGATATTTACAACCGCACTCCATTTATAGTTTTTTACTTAAAAATTTTATCCTATAAGTTTGATATATTTTTCATAGCATTATTTATGATTTCATTTTTTAACGCAATTGTTTGTTTAAAATAACTAAGTGATGAAAATCTTTATTATGTTGGATTTGTATAAAATTGGATTTTAAAATTAATACTATATATTTATCTCATTGTCATGTTTATCTATAATTATTTTAAAATAATTGATAATTTTTTCAGGATTTTTATTCCATTTCTTCAAATGTTTAAAAATCAAAACTGCTATATTTATTTTAAGCTTCATTGTAGTTGGTTTTAACAAGATCAAATCAGTGATTTACACATAAATATGGCTTAGTTATATCAATCAAGCAATGAAGAAGATTATATTTTTTAAAAAAGAAAGAATTTTACTTGTAGTTCATACTATATAGAAGGCAGTACGGCATACATTATTTCAACATCAAACTTAATCAATATTTTTTAAAGATTATTGCAGTGGTTAGATGTTTATTATCTTTAATATTCAAGAAGAGTATAAAATAAATATTATTTCATGTTATCAACTTAGAAAACAAGAGTATAATTTATTCTTATATCATTTAACGACTCATAAAAAAGAAAGAGTAATCATTAAATAAATCTTGATTATTATTACAATAATATAATAATTGCTACAATATACCTTAGAATAATTATACAAAATATTTTAAAATTAATTTCTTATACTTATTTTATATTGCTTCAATGTGAGGATTAAAAGCATCAAGATAAAATATTATCACACAAGTTCGAACACATTTGGCACTTTCTTAGTTAATAAAACTACTATCTTTTATTTACCAATCAAGAAATATTTGATTAATAAAACTAACTAAGGAATATTTATCCCCAAACAGATTATTTATTTAGATGTATAAAAGGATTTGCTAAATTAAGAGAATATAGTTATATTTTTGAAATAAAACATAAAATAATAGAACAAAGAATAAAAATTATATCTTTCATAAGCATCATGGTTTAAAAGCTACTTTAGAAGCTTTTAATATAGATAAAAAGACACTTTTTAGAAAACAAGAAATTTATCACAAAAATAATGATAATTTAAATACCCTAAATACAAAATACACTAAAGTAAAAAATATAAGAAGTTCTTTTGATTTGGAAATTACTTTAAATATTAAAATACTTAGGCATATTTATATAAATTTAGATAAAGAAAGATTGTATTATTTTTTAAAGCCTTTTTTATAATAAAACCTCCTAGTGTTTCCACCATAAGAAGAATCATCTCTAAAGATAAAATGAGAATAACACTTACAAGAATTAATTATCTAGGCCAAAATAAAAGCTACAAGAGAGAGTTAAAAATAGATAACTAAAAAAATCTTAAAACAACTCCTATGAATACTTGGGCAATAGATACTATAAAATATGTCGATAATAAAATAAAAATATATACTTACTATGATAGATTTAGTTACAAGAATTGATTATACTGTAGCTTTATCTCCTAAAAAGACAAGATATACTAGCATATCTTAAAAGTTTTGTTATTATCTTAAAAACTAATAATATTCATAAAAGAATTTAGCATACTCACAGATAATGGCTGTGAATTTAAAAAACTATGAATGTTTTATTAAAGGAACTTAACACTACTCATTATTATACTTATCTAAAGAATCTTAGAATGAATATTCATAATGAAATATTTAATAAAACCTTAAAAGAAGCATTTGCTAATCATTATAAAGATTTATTATTTATAGATCTTAAAGAATTTAATCAAGAAACGATTAAGTAGTTAGCAGCTTATAATACTATCTTGTTATATCCAGCTTTAAAATATAAAGTCTCCTCATTTGCTCTTCATCAATTAAGAAATATTTTTATTTGTTAGACTTTAAATCAATATTGTTTTTCTTGCACTCTAAAAATTTTAATACATTACCTATTTAACAAAAAATATCATTTTTTTACATTTTTACAATAAAATACAAAGCATGTGCAATATTAATTAATAAATCATACGCCTATTAAACTCGCCATTTATTCTTGTTAAATATATTTTATCTATTTTATTCTTTGTATTGTATTTTTAAAATTTCAATAATTTTAGAAATTTTAAATTAATTTGATTTCAATATTGCTAAAAAATATCTGTTGAAATAGATTATAAATTATTTTTATATAATGGTTGCGAAGGGGAGATTTGAACTCCCGACCTTCGGGTTATGAGCCCGACGAGCTAACCACTGCTCTACTTCGCGGCATCATATGAAGTGGATGGGGTAAAGGGATTCGAACCCCTGAATGACAGGACCAAAACCTGTTGCCTTACCGCTTGGCGATACCCCAATAGAAATTTTTTATTTAAATTAAAAGTGATATTATATATTATTTTTTATACAATGTCAAGAAAAATGCTATAATATTTTTAAAATATTTTCAAGGAATGATTTTATGGGATATATAAGTATAGAACAAGCTATAAAAGAACTTCAAGATGGTAAAATGTTAGTAATGGTGGATGCAGAAGATAGGGAAAATGAAGGGGATTTGATTTTCCCTGCACAATTTAGCTCACAAGAAAAAGTAAATTTTACCATCACTCACGCAAGAGGTGTGGTATGTGTAGCATTAAGTGAGAACTTAGCTAAAAAATTTGGACTACCTTTAATGGTACCTAAAAACACATCAAATCACGAAACAGCTTTTACCATCACTGTCGATGCAAAAAATGCAACAACAGGAGTAAGTGCCTACGAAAGAGATATGACTATACAAATTTTTGCTGATGATAATGCAAAGGCGAGTGATTTTGTGCGTCCTGGACATATTAATCCTTTGATAGCAAAAAAAGGTGGAGTTTTAGAAAGAACGGGCCATACAGAAGGAACAGTGGATTTATGTCGTTTGGCAGGATTAAAAGAAGCATGCGTAATATGTGAAATTGTTAAAGATAATGGAGATATGGCTAGAAGAAGCGATTTGCTTGAGTTTTGCAAAAAACATAATATTAATATGATTACTATTTCAGATTTAATCGAGTATCGTTTAAAAAATGAAAGTTTGATTTCTTTAATTAAAGAAGAAGAAAGTATTTTAGCAGGTTTTAAAGCTAAAAAAATGACTTTTAAAGATCACAATGAAAATGAACACATAGCTTTTAGTTTTGGCACTTTGAAAGAATGCGAGAATGTTAAATTTTATCTTAGTGGAAGCGACTTTGAGCTTCTAACTTCTAATAAATTTAATGAATTATTAAAACAAATTGAATTTTTAAGTCAAAAAGGTGGTGTAATCATTTTCATGAAAAATGAAAAACAAGAAAACATACAATTTAAAAATTATGGCATAGGAGCGCAAATTTTAAGGTATTTAAAAATTTCAAAAATCAAACTTCTAAGTCAAAATACCGATAAAGAATTTATAGGCTTAAAAGGCTTTGGGCTTGATATTACAAGCAGTGATTTTAAAGCTTAAATTCTAAAAACTTAAACTTATCGCCAAAGTTAAACATCAAATTTTTACTTTGGTTGATAAAGTTTTTATAAATTTGGAGGTTAATATTTTTAACTTGCTCGATAATTTCTTCTAAGCCAAAATCAATTAAAGCTTGATTTTGATTTTTATATTCTAACACCTCAAAGCCCTCTTCTTTTAAAACTTGTAAAAAATGATCAAAATTTACATTATATGTAATATCGCTTTTAGCAAAAAAATCTTTTAAGTTTTCTTCAAAAAGATTATACACTTGGTGATTTTTATACATTCTAATACTAATTTTTTCTTCTTTTTTTGCATAATCAAAACATGCAAAAGTTAGTTTTTCACAGGTTTGTTTTAATTTGGATAAAAAGGGTTTATAAGAAATACAAAGCTCGCTATTAGTGATAGAATATTTTTCACATTCTTTTAAAAGATCTTCATTCATAGCTTTAAAAACAATGTTTAAATCATCATCAACATATGCCATTGTTCTATCTTTTATAAGCTCACACGCAAAACAATCAAATAATTCATTAGCGTAAAAAAAGGCGTTTTTAAAATGACATTCTTCTAAAGAATTATAAATTTTTACATCCAAATCATACTCATCAAAAAGTTTTTTTTGAACACATTTTAATTTTTCATGTGGCTCTACGATAAAACACTCAATCTGCTCTAAAATATCAGCCCTAAGAGTGTATAGAGCTTGTATAAAATCAAGCATTAAATGCCCTTCATTTGCCCCTATTTCTACAACTTCAACCGGTAAAATTAGCTTTTTATCATCTATAAGTTTTAAAAAATGATTAGCTAAGAGTGTTCCAAACAGATTTCCCACGCTAACTGCGGTATAAAAATCTCCATTTTTACCAACACTCACAGCTTGGGAGTAATATTTATCAATCCAATTTTGAAAAAACTCACTAAAAGCTATCATTATAAAGCATTAAATTTGACTATAAAATCAAGTGGATCAACTTGCACACCATTAACTAAAATTCCAAAATGCAAATGTGGCCCTGTAACCCTACCGCTAGCTCCACTCAAACCTATAAGCTCACCCTTTTTTACCTTTTGTCCTACTTTTACATTAAGTTTTGATAGATGATAATACTGAGAATAAATCCCATATCCATGATCAATTACCACTGAATTTCCTGCATAATAACGATTTGAAGCAATCCTTACAATACCATCATTGCTAGCATAAATTTTTGTCCCACTTGCTGCTCTAAAATCAGTTCCACTATGATAACTTTTAAGAGTATCATTAAACAATCTTGCTTTTCCAAAAGCACTTGTAATTTTACTTTCTAAAGGGTATGTAAAATTGCCTTCAAATAAAGCCATATTGGTATAAGTATTATAAACCTTAATAGCTTCTTGATATTCTTTGCTAATGCGATCAAGTGTTTCTTTAGGTGGATTAACCTTAGAAGCACTAACTTTTAAAAATTCTTTTTTATAGTTTCCTTCGCTAAATTTTATGTTAATTTCTTCTTTAGAATTATCTTTAAATTCAGCTATTAATTTTCTATCTTTAGGATTTTTATAAGGTATAGCTATACTAACAATGACTTTATTTTTATACTCAAAAAAAGGAAGTTTTTTAGAATTTGAGCTAATTTGTAAAAAATTATTTTTATCAAATTCTAAAAAAACTACTTGACCTTTTACAAGCTCAATCTCTCTAGCTTCTAATGCAAATACCAAAAAACAAAGTAAAAAAAGAATTTTTCTCATACGCTAAGCTCTTTAATATCAGCTATTTTTAAAAACTCACGATAAATTGCACATACTAAAGCTTGACGATTGTTTTTAATATTTTCATCTTTGTCATTAATCATTACTTTATCAAAAAAAGCATCAATTTGTGGTTTTAGTGCAAAAAGGCTTTCTAAAAGCTCTTGGGTATTATTTTCTTTTGTTTTACACTGCATAAAAGCTTGGTATAAATCTTTTTCCTCTTGAATGTTAAACAAATTTTCATTAATTTGAACTTCACTTAATATTGCAATATTTGCCAAGCGCTTAAAAGTAGCAAAATTTTGACTAAAATCTGCCTTATTTGCACTTTGTATTAAAGCTTTAATACAAGAATCAATATAAATAACATCATAAGTTTTAGAGCTAAGCACAGCTTTAACAAAAGAAGCATTAACCTCATAAAAAGTATATAAACGCTCTAAGATAAAGTCTAATAAAATTTTCAAATCAAAGCTTTTATATTCACTAGCTATTACTTCTAAAAATATCTTAAGATCAAAATTTTTATTTAAAGCTAGAATAATTTTTAAAACACCATTTGCTGCTCTTCTTAAAGCATAAGGATCTTTTGTACCACTTGGGATTTTCCCCATTGAAAAAAGCCCCATGAGTGTATCAAATTTATAAGCCAAAGCTACAATAGAACTAAATTCATTACTTGGCATAGCTGAATTATCGCCATTTGGAAGATATTGTTCTTTAATCGCTAAAGCAAGCTCATCACTCATGCCCATAGCCTTAGCATAATAAGATCCCATAATACCTTGAAGATCAGTAAATTCATATACCATTTGAGTGCTTAGATCAGCTTTTGAGTATTCTATAGCTTTTAAGATTTCATCTTTTTGGGTATTAGCAAAAATCTCACAAAGCTTAGCAGCGATTTTTTGTTCTCTAATGATTTTATCTTTTAAGGTTCCAAGTCCTTCAAGATAAACCATTTGGCTTATTTTATCATTATTTAAGCCCTGTGCTAAGTCATTTTTCCAAAAAAACATCGCATCGCTCAATCTTGCTCTTAAAACTCTTTCATTTCCATTAATGATTTTAGAATAATCCTCACAAACCGCATTAGAAACTACGATAAAATGATTGCTTAAAGTATTGTTTTTAAATACTGCAAAATAGCGTTGGTTTTCTCTCATGGAAGTGATGATTACCTCACTTGGGATTTCTAAATACTCTTTCTCAAAATGCCCTAATAATGCCTTTGGATACTCTGTAATAGCTACAACCTCAGCTAAAAGCTCATCATCTTCTGCAATAGTAATATTATTTTCTTTTTCGAGTATTTTTAACTGCTCAATAATAAGTTTTTTTCTTTGTTCTTGATCTAAAATAATATAATTTTGCTCTAAAGTTTTAAGATACTCATCAATATTTGAAAAAGGTATTAAATCATAACTAACACTTCTATGAACAAAAGTACTTTTTGCGCTTTTAACGCCATAACTTTCAAACTCAATCAATTCATCATTTAAAATACAGCAAAGCGAGCGGATAGCCCTAATAAATTCAAAGCTACCATCACCCCATCTCATAGTTTTACCAAAACTCAAGCTTTTTAAAAAAGCCTCGATCATTTGAGCTAAAACTACTTTGCTTTGCAAGCCTTGTACTTGTTTTTGACAATACAATACTTCTTTACCCTTAATTTCTTTAAATTCAAGCTCTTCTTCGTTTAAACCACTTTTTTCTAAAAAGCTAAATCCTGCTTGAGTAAGCTTTCCATCTTTATAAGCTATCGCCTTAGGTGCGCCTATAAATTCCACAAAAGAATCATCTTGTTTTTCTTTAAAATTTTCATGGATAAAAACCAATCTTCTAGGAGTATAGAAAAATTTAAATTCAGATTCTAAATGATACTCTTGTAAAATCTTTTCCCATTTTTTAGTAATATTTGGAAGTTCTTTTAATAAAGGAATAGCAGGAAGTTCTTCTGTACCTATTTCTATTAACAATTTCATTTTACACTCTTTTTTAAAAATTTTTTAGTGTATTTTACCTATTTTTTTTTAAAATCTTTCTTTGTTTTTAATTTTTCTTCTCTTTGTTTGGCTTTTTCTTGCATTTGGCGGTTAAAGCCAAACACAAGAAAAACCATAAAAGCTACAAACAAAGCAATAATAATATAATCTATCATTAGTCCCAACACTCTGCGTTTTTAATACCAAGCTTTGAAGCACTAAATACCGGATCTCTACCTTGTCTTTTTTGCTCGCTAAAGTCTTTTAACACTTTTTTCACTATACCACCAAGCAATAAAATAGAAATGATATTAATCGTAGCCATAAATGCCATAGTAGTATCAGCTAAATCCCACGCAAATTTTAAATCCATATTTGCACCAATAAAAATCATAAGCACAGCACTTGCTTTAAAAAGATTGATAATAATAGGATTTTGAGTAAGGTATTTAATATTTGCTTGAGCATAATAATAATTTCCTATCAAAGAAGTAATAGCAAATAAAACTATACTAACAGTAGTAAAATGCACACCTAAATTTCCATAATATTCTTTCATGGATTCTTGCACCAAAGGCAGTGCTGTTAAAATAGGCTTACCATCTACGCCGATATTATTTGCATAAGCAAGTGAAAACAACACTAAAAATCCTGAACTTGTACAAATAATCACATCAATTAACACAGAAAATGCCTGAATAACCCCTTGTTTTGCAGGATGAGTTGTAAGAGCTGAAGCTGCTGCATTTGGTGCTGAACCCATACCTGCTTCATTAGAAAATAATCCTCTTTTTATGCCTATAACCAAAGCAGAACCTGCAAATCCACCAAAAATAGCTTCAAAATCAAAAGCACTTTTAAAAATCATAGAAAACACTTCAGGAATTTTATCAAAATTCATAAACATCGCTATAATAGATAAACCAACATAAATCATCGCCATAATAGGAACGATGACCGAGCTTACTTTACCTATTTTAGTATGATCACCAAAAAACATATAAGCAGCAAAAATAGCCAAAATAGCCCCTATTACAATAGGCCACCAACTTTGCGAAAAACTTACTTCGCTAGCATCAACCATACCTTTATAATAAAACTCAAATGCTGAAGTCATAGTTTGACTTTGAAGTCCATTAAATCCATAAGCATAAGTAATGATTAAAATCACCGCAAAAACAGCTCCAAGCCATTTTAAATTTAAAGCTTTACTAATATAATAAGCAGGGCCACCTTTAAAACTTTTTCCATCACGACTTTTATAAACTTGTGCTAAAGTGCTTTCTGCAAAAGCTGAAGCGCCACCAAAAAATGCCATAGCCCACATCCAAAACAAAGCACCAGGTCCGCCCAAAACAACCGCTACTGCAATACCTGCAATATTTCCTATACCAACTCTTGAAGCTGTTGAAATCATCAAAGCCTGAAAAGGAGTAATATGGTGTTTTTCATGTTTTTCTTGCTTTTCTGTCAAAATGTCAAACACATAAGGAAGCATTCGAAATTGCACAAAACCCGTCAAATAACTATAATAAAACCCTACAATAATAAGCAAAATAACCAAAATGGAATAATACTGATTATTTACAAAGCCAACAAATTGGGATATTAAATCCATATTTATCTCCTTTTTATAATTTAATCGAGTGTAAATTTATCATAAAAAAATGAATTTGCTACAAAAAAATATAATTTTATATTAATTTTATTTTATTTTTTACAGCTATGTGAAAATTTAACTCACGATATTTACCAAAAAAACACATAAAAATGCTTTTAAGTAAAAAGAAAACTTAATTTTTATACACTTAGTTTTTTTAAAATTTTATAAGGTGTTTAAATTGAAACAAAATACGATGAAAATTTTTGTATTTTTTGCCATTATTGTTTTTTGGGCTTATT
Organism: Campylobacter sp. IFREMER_LSEM_CL1846; assembly: GCF_025772105.1. Lineage (NCBI taxonomy): Bacteria > Pseudomonadati > Campylobacterota > Epsilonproteobacteria > Campylobacterales > Campylobacteraceae > Campylobacter > Campylobacter sp. IFREMER_LSEM_CL1846. The sequence goes on from NZ_JAKMRM010000006.1 coordinate 17,405, forward strand.
TTTCATTTCCTATTGAAATTTTACAAGTTAAAGATCAAAATGGCTTAGCTACAGGAGAATATGCTTATACTATAGAAGCCAAAGCTTATGTTCATAGTTATTTCACAACACTTGGCTTAACAGTGGGTGGAATTTTAATAGGAATAGCACTTGGTTTTTTCCTAGCATTTTTAAGATTTTTAGAAATTCAAAGTTTAAATTTCATCATAGATGAATACATAGACATTATACGCGGAACCCCTCTGCTTTTACAGCTTTTGATTTTCTCAGTAGTGATTTTTGCTACTTGGAGTGATAATTTTTATGTAGCTATTATTGCACTTGGACTTAATAGTTCTGCTTATGTAGCTGAAATCGTAAGAAGTGGAATTCAAAGTGTAGACAAAGGACAAATGGAAGCATCAAGAGCAATGGGGCTTAATTATTCTGCTTCTATGAGACTAATCATCTTTCCACAAGCGATTAAAAATATCTTACCTTCTTTAATGAATGAATTTATTTCTTTATTTAAAGAAACTTCAATAGTGGGCTATATTAGCGTTATGGATATTACCATGCAAAGTAAAAGCTTACAAGCAATTTATTACAACCCTAAACCTATTATTTTTACAGGGCTTGTATATTATGTAAGCGTTAAAATTTTAACACTGATTGCAAGATTTATAGAAATGAGATTAAACAAACATGATTAAAATAGAAAATTTGATTAAAAAATATGGAGATTTAGAAGTTTTAAAAGATATTAGCATTGAAGTACATAAAGGTGATATTATTGCTATTATAGGGCCTAGCGGAGGTGGAAAAAGTACTTTTTTACGCTGTTTAAATAAACTTGAAACACCAGATAGTGGTAATATTTATATCAATAATATCAATATACTTGATAAAAAAACAGATATCAATAAAATTCGACAAAAAGTAAGCATGGTATTTCAACATTTTAATCTTTTTAATAATAAAAATGTTTTGGAAAATTTATGCCTAGTGCCAGTACAAACAAAAATCATGAGTAAAGATGAAGCAGTAAAAAAAGCACGAGAATTACTCAAAAAAGTTGGCCTAAGTGATAAAGAAAATTATTTTCCTCATAAGCTTTCAGGTGGACAAAAACAGCGTATTGCCATAGCAAGATCATTAATGATGAATCCTGATGTGATTTTATTTGATGAGCCAACTTCAGCTTTAGATCCTGAAATGATAGGTGAGGTTTTAAATATCATGAAAGAAGTGGCTAAAGAAGGTTTAACTATGCTTGTAGTTACACATGAAATGGGATTTGCAAGAAATGTAGCTAATAGAATTTTTTTCATGGATAAAGGCATTATAGCAGTAGATGAATGTCCTAAAATAGCTTTTGAAAACCCAGAGAATGAAAGATTGAAAGAATTTTTAAATCAAGTTTTAAATCATTAAAATTTTTCAAAAGAGGCAAAATTTTGCCTCAAAGCCTCATAACTCACTATGCCTACACTTGTAGCTAAATTTAAACTTCTACCGCAATCTTTCATCGGTATAGTAATAGCATTTTCCCATTTTTTTTGCATTAAATCCATAGGCAAACCAAAACTTTCACTTCCAAAAAATAAAAAATCACCTTTTTGATAATTTACATCAAAATAAGCTTGAGTAGTTTTAGTTGTCGCAAAGAAAAATCTATCTTGAAATTTTTCATACTCTTTTAAAAAATCTTCTAAATTATCCCATAAAAAAGGATTTAATTTTTTCCAATAATCAAGTCCTGCTCTTTTAACTGCCTTTTCATCAATACTAAAAAGTGGATTGATAATATGTAAAGCAAAACCTGCATTAAAACACATTCTGCCTATACTTCCTGTATTTTGTGGTATGCGAGGCTCAACTAAGACTATATGAAACATCTTTTTCCTTGAAATGGTGTCCCCAGCAAGGTTTGAACTTGCGACCTCAGAATTAGGAATTCTGCGCTCTATCCAGCTGAGCTATGAGGACAAATATTTTTATTATTTTAAGAAAAAATTTATTTTATAGAGCTTAAATTTTAAGCTCTATAAAAAAACATTTTGGATTTTCATCAAAACCTAAAACTCCATTATGCGCATCAATAATTTGTTTTGATAAAGAAAGACCTAAGCCATTACCTTTTAACTTAGTTGTTTTAAAAGCCTCAAAAACCATTTTTTTATCTTTGATACTTACACCATTATCATAAACTTTAATAAAAACCCTATCTTCTTTTTGTTCGCACTTAACCTTTATATAACCATCATCATTTTCGCTTTCTTCAATAGCATCTATGGCATTATAAAGTAAATTTTGCAAAACTAAAGCAAGTAAAGATTTATCTGCATTGATTTTTAAATCTAAAAATTCAAATTTAAAATCGATATTAGCTAGATAATTATAAGCTCCAATAGCTTGCTCACACTCATCTTGTAACTCCTGTAAATTAAACTCATTTAAATTAACATGTACTCCTTTTGTAAAAAGTAAAGTAGAATTTACAATACGCTCTACTCTTGAAATTGCTTTTTGGATTTCTAAAACTATATGCTTATTTTTTAACTCACTTCTTTCAAACAAAGTAGAGCTTAATAAAGAAATAGAACCTATAGGATTGCGTATTTCATGCGCTAGGTGTGCTGCAACTGTTCCCATGCTAGCCAACCTTTCATTTCTTTTTTCATCACTAATATCTGTTGCATTTACTATAAGTTTATCAGTATGAGAGGTGATTTTGATTAGATAAAATTTATGATCAAACTCAAGCTCATAATGTGTTTTATCAAGATCAATGCATTCTAAAAGCTTTGGCTTTTGTGTAGCTAGGTTGTTTTGCAAAATAATATTTTTATTTGCGTCTAAAATCCACAAAGCCATAGGCAAAACCTCTATAATCTCACTTACCATTTGTCTTAATGCAGTGTAGTTTTCATTAAGTTGCTTATATTCATTTTCTATAACATAGGTTTGCTCTATTAAGGCTTTTAATCCTTGTTGTAAGTTTTCTTTTTCACTAGAATCTAAACTTTTTAAAATATTCTCATCCACACTTAATCCTTAATTAAAAATTGAAAATCTTCTAAAGTATATAAAAGCAAATTACGCTCCTTATTTAGAATAAGCTCTTTACTAAAGCCACTCTTTGAAAAAAGCACATATAAATTAGGTTGAATTTGCAACTGTTTTGCTTTACTTTTCAAAATATTTAAAACATTTTTACATATTTTTCTTTCTTTAAATTTAACTTCACCTAAAACACAAAAATTGTTTTCATGATAATACAAGTCTATTTCATGATAATAATTCCAAAAACTATACACTTGATCCACTTTAAGTTTTTTTGCTAAAAATTCTTTACATAAAAGTTCAAAAGTAAAACTTTGGTATTTTTCCAAATTTTCTTGGATAAGTTCTATTAATTCATTGTATTTTTTCATCGCGATTAAATTAAGTTTAGGATATATAAAATAAAAGAAAAATCTTAATCCTTGATTTTTAAAAACAACCTTATCTTGTATATTATAAGAGCGTAATTCTTTTTTAACTTTCTGTCTTTTGTTTTTTATAATTGGCTTTTCTTGACTTTTTTCTAAAATCAAAATATTTTTCTCTAAAAGTTTATTAATAAGTCCTAGAGCCTGAAAATGCGGAATAGATTTATTAATAGAATAGCGTTTTCTATCGTTTTTACTTAAAACACTCAAAGCTTTTAAAGCATTCTCATCTAAATTTAAAGAAGCTAAAATATCAAAGGCTTTCAAAATAAAAACATTTAAGATATTTTCATATAAACTTAATTTCAAATCAAATTCAAACTCATCAAAAATACTATAAAAATCAAAAATACTTTCAAGCTCCAAAGTTTCACAGCGTTTTGAAAAATCACCAAATTTTATAATCACATCCTTAAAATAAATATTTTGTATGTTATAATTTTAACAAAAAATTAGAGGATTTTTTTTGGATATTGAAAAACTAAAACAAGATATTATTTTAAAAAAAGGAATATATTATTTTGATTTTACAGCTAGCGCTTTAGCACTAAAAAGCATAGAAAAAGAAATTAAAAAAATTCTTACTACCTATGCAAATACACATTCAGATAGTTCTTTAAATTCTTTTATCACACAACAGCATTATGAAAACGCAAGAATAAATTTAAAAAAATACCTTGAATTAGATGATAGTTTTGCTCTTATAGCTTGTGGGAATGGATCTTCAGCAGCTATAAAAAAATTTCAAGAACTTTTAGGTCTATATATACCACCACTTATTAAAGAAAAATATTTTAAAAATACAGACAAAAATACCTTACCTTTGGTTATAGTTGGACCCTATGAACACCATTCTAATGAGCTTTCATTTAGAGAAGCTTTGTGTGAATGCGTTCGAGTGCCCTTAGATAAAAATGGAGAATTAGATTTTAATTTTTTAGAAAAATTATTACAAAAATCCAAAAACAGACAAATCATAGCAAGCTTTAATGCAGCTTCTAATGTTACAGGAATTTTAAGTGATTATAAAAAAATTTACACTTTAATCAAACAACACAACGGTATAGTTGCTTTTGATATTTCCACTTTAGCTCCTTATGCTAATTTAGATTCTAAATTTTACGATGCAGTGTTTATTAGCTCTCATAAACTACTTGGAGGTGTAGGATCTTGTGGCTTACTTGTTATCAAAAAAAATCTATGTGGCAATACCCCTAGCTTTGCAGCAGGTGGAACTGTGGGCTATGTTTCAAGAACATCTCAACAATATTTATGCGAAGTTGAAAATTTAGAAGAAGGTGGCACGCCTGGAATTATTCAGCTTATTAGAGCAAGTTTGGCTTTTAAAATACGCAATGAAATAGGTTTAAAAAATATAGAAAAAAAAGAAAAAGAACTTTGTGAATATTTTTTCAAACAATGTACAAATTTTCCAAAAATGATCTTATATGCAAAAAATATCACTAATAGATTACCTATTTTTGCTTTTAATATAGAAGGAATTTCTCCTTTTGATTTAGCTTATAAACTAAGTAAAACTTATAAGATAGAAACAAGAGCAGGTTGTGCTTGTGCAGGACCTTATGGGCATGATTTACTCAATCTAAAAGACAATCAAGAATTAAAATCTAAACCAGGTTGGCTAAGAGTGGGTTTTCATTATACGCATACAAAAGAAGATATAGAATATTTTTTTAAAGCCTTGAATATAAGCATCAAGGCTTTAAGTTAATTATTGTAAATCGTATTTTTCTACGATTTTTTGGTAAGTACCATCAGCTTTAACTTTTTCTAAACCTGCATTAATTTTTTGAACAAGCTCATTTTGTTTTCCTTTATCAAAAGCTACACAAAACCCTGAACTTCCATCATTTTCTTCTAAAAATGCTTCTAACTCTTCATTAGTTTTTAAATAACCTTTACCAATATCTTTATCCGTTAAAACTGCATCTACTTTGCCAGCTTTTAAAGCTAAAATTGCTGCTAACATTTCTTCACTTGCAACTACTTGAGCATTTGGAATAGTCTTAGCAGCACTTTCTTGAATAGTTCCAAGTTGAACACCTATTTTTTTACCTTCCAAACTTTGTTTATCGCTAATACTAGAATCTGTTTTTAATTTTAAATATAAATTTTTAGTATTGAAATAAGTATCACTAAAATCCATACTTGCTAATCTTTGAGGAGTTGAACTCATAGCAGAAGCTATCATATCAATCTTTCCAGCTTTTAAGGCAGGAATTAAACCATCAAAACTCATATTTACCCATTCAAGTTTTAAATTTTCTCTTTTAGCAATTTCTTCCAATAAATCAACATCAAAGCCGGTAATTTTTGCATCTTTAATAAAATCAAAAGGAGGATAATTTGCAGCTATACCTACTTTATAAACTTTTTCACCAGAAGCACTAGCTTGATTTTTATCGCTTGAACAAGCACCTAAAGCTAATATACCAAATAACGCTAAAACAACATATAATATTTTTTTCATTTTTTTCCTTTGTTAAAATTAAAATAAAATTGATAAATGATTATAATGTGTTTAAACGCCTGTATTTCTTCATATCCGCCTCCTTTATAATAAATGTGAGCATAATTATAGCAGAAAAAAGTTTTTTGTAAAGAGTTGTTATAGAATATTTTTTATTTAAGTTAATTTTTATATATTTTAATTAATGAGTTTAAATTTTTACCTTCTTGCTAATCATTAAAACATAACCTATTCCAAGACAAATAGACCACATAGAACTGCCGCCATAACTTAAAAGTGGCACAGCAACTCCTTTTAATGGAGTTAAAGAAATAATTCCAAAAGCATTCATAAAAAATGAAAATAATAAAAGTAAAGCTACACCTGAACAAAATAAAAAATGGACCTTATTTTCACAACGCCCAGCAATTCTAAAAATTCTAAGTATGACCATCAAATAAATCAAACATATAATGCTCAATCCTAACAATCCTATTTCCTCAGTAATCCCTGATAAAACAAAATCCGTATGCACCTCACTTAAAAATCCCAATTTAAAAGTTCCAAGGCCCAACCCTTCTCCAAAAAATCCACCATGAGCTATAGCATTTAAACTATGTGAAATTTGATAAGGTTCTGAGTTATGGCTTACTCTTAAAGCACTTGCTAGCCAATCAGGAAAAAAAGGTAAAAACGCATCTTGGATATTTCCCCACCAAGCAGAAATACGCTGAATTCTTCTTTGATTACTTAAAATCACCAAAACCCCAATCATTCCAACAATAACCACGCCAAAAGCAAAAAGTCTTTTACTAGCTCCTGCAAAAAATGCTAAAGCAAAAACTAAGAAAAAAGAGATAACACTTTGGCCTAAATCATTTTGTGTCATATAAATATAGCCAATAACAAAAGCAGCTAAAATAAAATAAGGAATTAAAATTAAAACTTCGTGTTTGATTGCTTTTTTGCTATCATCAATTCTTCTTGTATAAGACCAAGCAAGGAAATAAATCAAACCTATCTTAAAAAATTCAACAGGAGAAATAGATAAAGGACCAAGCCTGATCCACCTTTTAGCACCACCTGCTGCAGTAGCAAGAAAGGTCGGTAAAAAAGGCAAAATAAGTATAAATAAAAAAGAGATTAACAAAACACTTATCATTAAATAATGCGCCATTTTACTATCAGGATTTAATCTTGAAACAAAATAAATAATAGCTATACCACTAAGTCCAAAAAAAAGCTGTCTGATAAAAAAATGAAATTCATTATATTCTAAATAAAGCACAGTAAAAGCACTTAAAGAATATGAAAAAAGTATCCCTATAGTTATTAGAATGCAACTTAAAAAAAATAATTTTCTATCAGCAACCAAAATTTCTTCCTAGAATTTTATAAAAATTAATTTTAATAAATTGCAACTTAAAATGATGTTATTTGGAGATTATGTATTGTTTTTATATAAAGATTTTAAACTCTCATAAGCAAGCTGAATTTTTTCAAATTCCTCACGACAATAAGCTTGTTCGATTTTGCTTTTACCTTGATGGCGATCAGGATGATAAATTTTAACCAAATTAAGATAATTTTGTCTAATAGTAGCAAAATCATCATTAGAATTACATCCTAAAGTTTGGAAATAATTCTCAAAAAGTTTAGCCAAAGCATTAAATTTCCAATTAGTATTGGCTTTATTTTTCATTTTATTTCTAAATTCTAAAAGTTGAGTTTCATTGATTGTAAAATCCACACAATATTTTAAATGCTCATTTACGCTTGCTAAAATTTCTAAAAGATTTAAAGTATTATCATCTTTGTATTCTACTGAAAAAATACAATTTTTCTCATCATACATGCTTTTATGATCTTTAAAATATTGCTCTAAATATACAGCAAACATTTTTTCATTAGAACTTAAAGTTATTAAGATATTTTTTTGTGCAAAACCTATTTTAGCAAAGATTACAGGCTTTAAAGTATTTGCTTGAGCAAGATTTAATTTAAAGGTCTTATAATGCGCAAAAGCAAGATTATCGATTTGGTTTCCAGTATTTTTTTTATACTTGTGATTAACAAGTTTTAAAAAATATCTTCTTTGAGGAATTTCATTTTCCACAAAAAAAGATAGGGTTTTGTTTTTATTTCCTATGACTTTAGAAAAATTTTTACGGATAAGATCTTGAAAATATTTAAACATTAAAAAATCATCAGTATTAACACTAACAGATTCTAAAGTTTGCACTACTTGCATAAAATCCTCTCTATAAACCTAACTCCACAAAAATGCCTGTTCATCTAAAGCACTAGTGTGTTTTAAAATTTCATTTGGACTATAATCGGCTTTATACGATAAAGATTGACACCCTTTTACAAAATATCCTAAATAAATATATTTTAATTTTTTTAATTGTGCAAGCTTGATTTCTGTTAAAAGCGAGTATTTTCCAAGACTTAGATGTGAAAAATCAGGATCATAAAAACAATATATACTAGAAATTCCATCTTCTAAAATATCAATCAAATCAACACAAACTAACTTATTATCTATATAAAAATCAAGTTCATATCCAAAAGTACCTGCATTATCTACATAAAGATTGTAATATTTTCTAAAATTTAAATCATAAATTTTCCAATTTCTTTTATCTTTTTGATAATGGTGGTATTTTTCATAAAGCAGTAAATGCTCATCACTTAAAGAAGGTTTTTGTAAGATTATCTTAGTAGCTATATTTTTTTTTAAAACCCTACGATAGCTTTTACTAAAATGGAAATTTTCTACCAAAATACGCAAATTTTGACATTCATTACAATCATTACATATTGGTCTTGAAAAATATGATCCAAAGCGACGCCAACCTCTTGAAACTAATTCTTGATTTTGCGCTTTGTTAATAAAAGATATATAATTATACTCATTTCTACAATATCTATTTTCAAGATAAGGACATTCTTCTTCTAAAGTACAAAAACCAATAATATTATTCATTAGATCTTTTTAATATCACTATTTTTTACAAATTCCATAAATTCATTAGCTAAGCGCTCTTCTTTTAAAAACATATCTTCAAATTCTTGTTCTTGCTTTTTATCTTCATTTTGCTTAGCTAAGTCTTTTTGTATAGCATCTAAGTCAGTATTTTTCATACTAACTCCGCTTTTACTCGCTTTAACCTTTTCTTTTTTTATTTGACCTTGTTCTTTTTGGAGTGCTTTTTTTATATCTTTTAATTCATCTAAAAAACTCATGATTGCCTACTTTCTTTTATCTTTTGTAAGGCTGCAGCTATAGCAGCAATTACTTCTTCTTTATTTTCTTGGTGTCTATCTTCTGTCTTTTCCAAAAGCTCTTCCATATGTGTTTCTATGAAAGAAGTATCAAAATACCCTCTTCTAAATTCTCTTATTTTGGTAATTGCAATCAAAAATGGAACAGTTGTTCTAATATCATCAATCACAAATTCTTTCAAAGCTCTCTCAAGTCTATTAACTGCACTATCATAACTTGAGCCCTTAACAATTAATTTTGCAAGTAAAGAATCATAATAAGGTGGCACAGTATAGTCTTTATATAAATGACTATCCACTCTCACAGATGGCCCTAAAGCTGGAAAATACTCTGTAATTTTGCCTGGACTTGGAATGAAATTTTTCCATACATTTTCTGCTGTAATCCTAGCTTCTATCGCAAAACCTCTTGGTTTTATATCGCTTTGCTCAAGATCTAAAATTTCCCCATTTGCTATACGAATTTGTCTTGTGATAAGGTCAATCCCCGTGATTTCTTCAGTAATTGGGTGTTCTACTTGAATTCTTGTATTCATTTCCATAAAATAAAATCTATTATAATCATCAAGTAAAAACTCAACCGTCCCAACATTCGTATAGCCCACAGCTTTTGCAGCAGCTACTGCAGTAACTCCTATGGTTTTTCTTAGTTTTTCTGAAATACTTGGGCAAGGTGCTATTTCAATGATTTTTTGATGTCTTCTTTGTATTGAGCAATCTCTTTCACAAAGATGAATGATATTACCATAATTATCTGCTAAAATTTGAAATTCAATATGCCTTGGATTAATAACATATTTTTCCATAAAAACTTCATCATTTTTAAAAAAACTTAGTGCTTCTCTTTTGCATGCTTCAAAAGATTTTTCCAAATCCTCTTCTTTATGTACTACGCGTATGCCTCTACCGCCACCACCACCACTAGCTTTTAAAATTACAGGATAGCCTATTTTTAAAGCTTGAAGTTTGATTTCTTCTAATGTGCAATGATTTAATTTTTCAGTACCTGGAACTACAGGGATTCCATTTTTTTTCATTAAATATCTTGCTATGTTTTTATTACCCATTTTACGGATAACATCTGATTTTGGACCTATAAAGATAATCCCTGCTTCTTCGCATTCTTTTGCAAATTCATAATTTTCACTTAAAAAACCATATCCAGGATGTATAGCATCAGCTCCACAAGCTTTAGCAATCTCAACTATTCTTTTACCATCTAAATACCCTCTTATGGCATCAGTTCCTATTCTATATGCTTCATCAGCAACTTTTACATGCAAACACTCATAATCAGGTTCAGTATAAACAGCAACACTTTGTATATGCAAATCTCTACAAGCACGGATCACCCTTACTGCAATCTCACCTCTATTGGCTATTAAAATCTTATGTATCATGACTTTGCCTTAAGCTAAAATATTAAAAAGAAGATTAGCATAAAAATATAAAAATTCTATAAAAATATTTATTTTTGCTAATTTTAAGAATTTTTTGATAAAATTACTCTTTATTTTTGCGCCCATAGCTCAGCTGGATAGAGCATTTGATTGCGGTTCAAAAGGTCAGAGGTTCGAATCCTCTTGGGCGTACCACTTACTTCTTTTTTACAGAAAATTCATCCAAATCTAATTCTTTTTTATCTTTAAATTGATACCATAAAAATAAAATAAAAAATATTGTTAAAATCACAGCCAAAACATAGTAAGTTCCATATTCATTTTCAGATAAAAATAAATTTTTGGTATTCATACCAAAAAATCCAACGATTAAATTTAAAGGTAAAAAAATTGCAGACATAATACTTAAAAAGTAAATATTTTTATTTATTTTTTCATTTCTTGCGGTATTAATATAAGTGTAAATCCCTTCTAATCTTGATATATTTTCTTTAATATTTTTTTCCAAAACAGCTAAATTTAAAATAATTGTTTTTAAACTTTTCTTTATAAAATGATGCTTACTATGACAAATTTTACAAGCCTCTAAAACAGAAGAAACCATGTTGTAACTTTTACTAAGCTTGACTTTTAATATAAAATATTTTGTCAAGAAATTCTTTACTTTTTTATTTTCTAAAATCAACTCCTCTCTTTTTTCTATAGAAAGGTTAATGGTATTATTTTTTTCTTTTTCATTTTGCAAAATTTCTTTTAATATAGCTATAAATTCCGTATTAGAAAATAAAATCAAATTTTCATCTTTATACTCAAAAATTTGATTTTCTTTAAAAACAAATACACTTTTAGAATTTTTAGTTATATCTAGAGTGAAAATATCAAAATCATCAAATTCATAATAAGCATTTGATATATTAATATTACTAATAATTTGTTTTAAAGTATCATTTAACACATTCTTTGCCTATAAAATTCTTTTCTAAAATTTTCAAATTCATCTTTAATAATAGCTTCACGCATTTGCTTGACCAAATTTAAATAATAGTGTAAATTATGAATACTTGCAAGTCTAAAAAAGGTTAATTCTTTGGCTTTAAATAAATGATTTAAATAGGCCCTTGAAAAATTCTTACATGTATAGCAAGAACATTTGCCGTCTATAGGGGCATGATCAGTGATAAATTCTGCTTTTTTGATATTAAATTTTCCAAAGCTAGTAAATAAGGTACCATTTCTTGCATTTCTTGTTGGCATCACGCAATCAAACATATCCACACCTCTTGCTACATTTTCTACTAAATCTTCAGGCGTGCCAACTCCCATTAAATATCTAGGGCGATTGTTATCCACATAAGGCATCATAGCTTCAACCGTATCATACATAGCCTCATTTTCTTCTCCCACGCTTAATCCACCTATAGCAAGCCCATCAAAATCCATCTCACAAAGTGCTTGAGAACAAATTTTTCTAGCTTCAAAATCAGTCCCACCTTGGATAATACCAAAGATATTTTGCCCTATTCCCACACCTTGACTTTGTTTTAACTTATGATAATCAATAGCTTCTTTTGCCCATTTCATAGTGCGTTTTAGAGAAAGTTCTATCCTTTCTTTACTTGCAGGTAAGGCCACTAAATCATCTAAAATCATCATAATATCTGAATTAAAATCATATTGTGCATCTAAAACACTTTGCGGGGTAAAATAGTGCAAACTTCCATCGATATGACTTTTAAATTGAATACCTTTTTCATCAGGTTTTGAATTTTTACTTAAAGAAAAAGCTTGAAAACCTCCACTATCTGTTAAAAAAGAGCCTTCAAATTTACTAAAACCGTGCAGGCCACCCATTTGCTTAATCACTTTAGAACCAGGCCTTAAATACAAATGATAAGTATTTGCTAAAATAATTTTTGCATTTAAAATCTCACTCATATCAACAGCATCTAAACTTTTAATCGCAGCCAAAGTTCCAACGGGCATAAAAATAGGAGTTAAAATTTCACTATGTGTAGTTTTTATACGACAAGCTCTAGCATTTGCACTTTTATATTGAACTTCAAATTCCATTATTTTTCCTGTATTTTTTGCATAATCATACCAAAGACTTGCTTATAAGTTTTTTTGAAAGAAAGCCTGTTTTTAACAGGCTTAAGAAATTAGTAGTTTTTTACAAATTCAACGATTTTTTCACAACCTTCAATAATATCTTTTTCATTAGTTGCGTAAGAGAGCCTAAAATACCCTTCCATGCCAAAACCAATACCTGGCACCAAAGCTACTTTTTGCTCTTCTAGTAGTCTTTTACAAAATCTCATAGAATCATTATCAACTTCTTTACAAGATATAAATAAATAAAAAGCTCCTTGTGGAATTTGTTCTAATTTTAACTTATCGCTTTTGGCTAAAATTTCACAAGCTAATTCTCTACGCTTTAAAAAGGCTTGTCTCATCATTTCAATATCATTATCTGCTTTTCCAAGCAAGGCTGGTAAAGCTGCGTGTTGGATGATTGAACAAATATTTGATGTACTTTGCCCTTGTAGTTTTTTAACAGCATTATTAAACTCGCTCATTTTACTTGCCATGTATCCAAAACGCCACCCTGGCATAGCACCACATTTGCTAAGACCATTAATACTTACAGTTCTATTTAAAGCATCCTCACTAACTTGTGCAAAAGCACAAAATTCTCCATCATAAACTAATTTTTCGTAAATTTCATCACTTAAAACTACTATTTTAGTTCCTTCTAAAACCTTAGCTAAAGCACTTATTTCTTCTTTAGAATATATAGCTCCTGTAGGATTTGATGGAGAATTAAACATCAAAACCTTAGTTTTTGAAGTAATAGCTTGTTTTAATTGTTTTGGGGTGATTTTAAATCCATTTTTTGCCTCACCTTCTATAAACACAGGAGTTGCGCCTGCAAATTTTACCATTTCAGGATAACTCACCCAATAAGGACTTGGAATGATAACCTCATCACCTTCTTCAACTAAACACTCAATCGCCATAAACAAAGAATGTTTAGCACCAACATTGGTAATGATTTCACTTGTTTTATAATCTAAACTATTATCATTTTTAAATTTATATTGTATAGCCTCTATAACTTCTTTTATACCCACAACTGGCGTATAAGCTCCACAACCTTTTTCAATAGCTTCAATTGCTGCTTTTTTAATGATTTCTGGAGTATCAAAATCGGGCTCACCTGCCGAAAAACTAATAACTTTCTCACCATTTGCTTTTAAAGTTTTGGCTATATCAGTCATTACTAAAGTTAAGGATTCTCCTAAATTTTGAGATCTTTGGCTTAGCATTTTCTATCCTTTTATCTTATACTAATTTTAATTTTTGTAATTGTTACAACTTGGAGCTTAAAAAATTCTACGAGTAAAATCAAGATTGTATATTTTTAAAAAATTTTGTGTAGAAACTATACATTTTCTACACAAACTATTTTTATTTGTTTCTTTGGGTAATTATTCTAAAGCTTCTATGTCGCTTTCATTATGATGAATAAAGCGTTCATCTTTTTCTATAGTTTCAACTAAACGCCCTACTCTTTCCCATCTAACTTTTTTATTTTCATCCCATGAAAAATAAATAAACCAAGGTTGTCCAACTATATATTTATAATCTACACTTCCCCAAAATCGACTATCGCTAGAATGATCACGGTTATCGCCCATCATAAAATATTCATTTTCAGGTACTTTATAATAATAAGCATTAAAACCATAAATATTATTAGCACCTAATTCATCAAAAGAAGCAGGCTTCATAGCAAATTGTCCCAAATTTAAATAGCGAAAAAATACACTGTCTATATCTACTCTAGAATCATAATGTATCCCTTTTTCCACAAAAGGCTCTTTTACAAAAAGTCTTCCGCCTATGATTTTTGTTTTATTAGGATAATAATCTTTCATATATTCATCACCCTCAACCATACGCACATATAAGGTTTTATTTGCAAAAACTACTTCATCTCCGCCTTTGGCCACACATCTTTTTACATAGTGGATTTTTGGCTCATGCGGATATCTAAATACCACAATATCCCCTCTTTTAGGACCTTCACCACTTACTAAATGTCCATTTTTATTAAAATCAGGTAAAACAGGAATTTCCACCCAAGGAATATGCGGGGTTGGAATACCATAAGAAAATTTTTTTACAAATAAAAAATCCCCTACTAATAAAGTATTTTTCATAGAACCGCTTGGTATAGTAAAAGCTTGTATAAAGAAAAATATAATCAATAAAACAACTACTAAAGTTCCTGTCCAAGATTGTGTAAATTTATAAATTTTCTTCAAAAATTTCATTTTTTTATCCTATTTTTAGCTGATTTTATAGTATTTTCTAAAAGCATAGCAATAGTCATAGGCCCTACTCCACCTGGTACAGGAGTGATATAACTAGCTTTTTTACTAACATTTTCAAAATCGACATCGCCTACTATTTTTCCATCAACTCTATTAATCCCAACATCAATTACCACCACACCTTCTTTAACCATATCTTCTTTTAAAAGATTTGGACAACCTGCTGCTACGATAACAATATCAGCATTTTTTGTATAAGCTTTTAAATCTTTTGTATAAATGTGACAAATACTCACACTAGCATTAGCATTTAACAAAAGAGTAGCCATAGGACGGCCTACTATATTTGAAGCTCCTATTACAACTACACTAGCTCCTTGTAATTTTATATCATAATGTTCTAAAATTTTCATAACGCCTAAAGGTGTACATGGTAAAAAACCACCTTTTAAATTAAGATTTAAATTTCCGACATTAAAGGGGTGAAAGCCGTCTACATCTTTATTAAAGTTAATACTTTCTAAGATTATATCTTTATTAATATGTGATGGCAATGGAAGTTGAACTAAAATTCCATCTATACTATCATCATGATTTAAAGTATTAATCAAAGCCAAAAGCTCATTTTGAGTTGTATTTACATCAAGTTTATAAACTAAAGACTTAATTTCACATTGCTCGCAAGCTTTTGCTTTAGAACCCACATAAGTAGCACTAGCAGGATCCTCGCCTACTAAAATTACAGCCAAACAAGGCTCTATACTTTGAGCTTTAAGTTCTAATACTTCTTGTTTTAAATTTTCTTTTAACTTATCACTTAGCTTTTTACCATCTAAAAGTGTCATTTCTTTCCTTAAATTTTATAGCTTTCTTTAACTTAAAAAATTGTATCATAACAAAACTTCTTTTTTTGTTAAAGGCAATGAATGAAAATTGTATTATTTTTATTTTTTATAATTTATGGTGCTTGGGCTGAAGATTTTATCTCTCCTAAAGAATACCAAGAGTCCCTTTACAAAAATCCAAGAGGCATAAGTTGTGCTAAATGTCATGGCGATGGAGGTCAACAAATACTAGGTTATTACACTAAAAATGGAGAAAAAATTCCTTTTATTGTGCCAAGTATTAAAAACATTCCTTATACGCGTTTTAGAAAAATTCTAAATCAACCTCAAGAGGCAAAAAGCATTATGCCAACTTACTCGCTAACAGAAGATGAAATAAAATCACTTTATGATTATATTACTAGCAATAAAAGGAGTAAAAAATGAAAAACAATAAAAAAGCCTTTGAGGAAGCTTGTGAGTATATAGCAGGTGGGGTAGATTCCCCAGTGCGTGCTTTTGCAAGTGTAGGTAGCAATCCTTTATTTATCAAACAAGGCAAAGGTGCTTATATTAGCGATATAGAAGAAAATACTTATATAGATTATGTGCAAAGTTGGGGACCTTTACTTTTTGGACATTGTGATGAGGATATTGAAAAAGCTTGTAAAAAAGCATTAGAGCATGGCTCGAGCTTTGGTGCGCCAACTTTAGCTGAAACTAAATTGGCTAAATTTATCTTAAAAGATTGGCCACATTTGGATAAAATCCGTTTTGTAAATAGTGGCACTGAAGCTACTATGAGTGCTATTCGTCTTGCAAGAGGATTTAGTAAAAAAGATAAAATCATCAAATTTGAAGGATGTTATCATGGGCATTCTGATTCTTTATTAGTAAGTGCTGGAAGCGGTGCAGCTACTTTTAACACCCCAAGCTCACTAGGAGTTTTAACCGATGTAGCTAAAAATACTCTAGTAGCCGTTTATAATGATATTGATAGTGTTAAAAACTTAATCAATAATGATGATAATATAGCTTGTATCATCATAGAGCCAATTGCAGGAAATATGGGTTTAGTACCTGCTAAAATAGAATTTTTACAAGAGCTAAGAAAACTATGTGATGAGCATCAAATTCTTTTAATTTTTGATGAAGTTATGAGTGGCTTTAGAGCTTCATATCTTGGCTCTTTTGGGATTAATAATATAAAAGCTGATATAGTAACTTTTGGTAAGGTTATAGGCGGAGGTATTCCTGCAGCTGCTTTTGCTGCAAGAGCTGAAATCATGGATTTATTAAGTCCTTTGGGCGGGGTATATCAAGCAGGAACACTAAGTGGCAATCCTCTTGCTATGGCTGCAGGTTATGCGAGCTTAAAAAAAGCAAGAAATTATGAAGGCTTATATGAAAAATTAGAAAAACTAGGCAAAAGACTTACTCAAGGCTTTAAAGAAGCTGCAAATGATTGCAAAATTCCTTTGCAAGTTAATTGCGTTGGTTCTATGTTTGGATTTTTCTTTTGTGAAAACCCTGTTAATAATTATAAAGACGCTTTAAAATCAGATACTAAATTATTTGCCAAATTTCATGCGCAGATGCTAAGCAAAGGTGTATATTTAGCACCATCTCAATTTGAAACAGGTTTTATATGTGAATGTATGGATAAAAAAATCATTGATAAAACTATACAAGCAGCACAAGAAAGTTTTAAAGCATTATGAATAAAAGACAAAAAATCATTCGCAAAGGTATAGAAGCTGCAGATGGATTAAGCCTTGGTATATCCATGGTTGTAGCTGTTTTAATCGGAGTTGGTATAGGCTATTTTTTAAAAAACTTAACCGGCATTGTTTGGCTTTTTTGGGTAGGAGTGTTTATAGGAGTAGCTGCGGCGATTTTAAATGTTTACAAAGCCTATAAAGCACAAGTAAAAAGTTACGAAGAATTTAAAGAAGAAAATCGCTATAAAGATTTAAAAAATGATCCTAAAGCCTAAAATTTTATTAAAACTCTTGCTAGGATTAAATTTACTTTTCTTAGCAGGAGTTTTTTTTTACAAAGAATTAAGCTTTAAAACCTTTATAAGCTTTGAATTTGGCTTTTTAGCTCAAAATTTAATCATTCTAATATCTTTTTTAAATTATAAAAATTTTATTTTTAAAGCAGCTAAAAATTATGATTTTATGCAAAGACCTTTACAAATTTTTGCTAAAAAACAATATTCTTTGCCAAAAATTATAAAATTTATCTATATAGATGACGATTTAAAACCAAAATTTAAAAGTATTTTTAAAAACGCGTTAGCTTTTTTTTCTTTATTTAAAATTTTTGCTTATGTGTTTTTAATAGCAGGATTTTTATTTTTAGAGTTTCAAGGTTTAATGAGTATTTTTGCCTTGTTTTGTGCAATGTTTGTCACACCCATAGCGGTATTAATATATAATTTTTTAATAAGAAAATGTTAAGCTCAAAAAGAACGATTAGATCACTAACAGCATTATTTCTTGGTATGATTTTTGTTTTCATAGGAAGTGCTTTAACAGTAAATTCCATAGCTATTATTTTAAAGCATAATAATGTTAGTAATTTTTATATAGGCGTAATAGGAAGTTGTTATTTTCTTGGTGCTATGGTAAGTACAATTAGTGCCCATAGAATAGTTTCTAAAGTAGGACATATAAGATCATTTGGAATTTTTGCTATTATTTTTGGTATAGCCACCATGCTTCATAGTTTAAATTCTAATCTTTATTTTTGGATGTTTTTAAGATTTTTGCTAGGTTTTTGCTATTATGCGCTTTTAATGGTAATAGAATCATGGCTTAATGAAAAAGCAAAAAACACTATTCGCTCAAGAGTGATAGCCTTTTATGAGGTTGTATTTTACTCATCATCAGGTTTTGGAATTTTACTTATGTCTTTTGACTTTCCAAGTAATACAGTATTTATTTTAAGCGCTAGTTTTATTATGTTTGCCTCCATTCCTTTATTTTTAATCCGCATTAAAGAGCCTATTTTGCCACAAAAAACAAAAATTTCCATTCCTAAGGTTTTTGATATAGTGCCTTTAGCCTTAGTAACAAGTTTTATAGCGGGCATGCTTTTAAATGGCTTTTTTTCCATGGCTTCTTTATTTGTACTTATACAAGGATTTGGCGCAAAAGAAGCTTCTATTTTTATTTTCTCTACTATGGTAGGTGGCTTTATTTCGCAACTTTATATCGGAACTCTTTCTGATAAAATTAGCAGAAAATTTGCCATTATATTGTGTGCTTTTATTGCTTTAAGCGCTATGCTTTGCATACTACTTTTAGAATATAATATTTATCTAAAATACTTTTTTGGATTTTTGCTAGGCATGGGCATGTGTTGTTTATACGCTCTTTCTTTAGCAAGAGCAAATGATATGCTTGATAATCCTAGCAAAAGAGTTGAACTTGGCAGAGCAGTTCTTTTTACCTATTCTTTTGGTGCTTTATTTGCACCTGCAGTTTTGGGAACTTTGATGTATTATTTTCAAGCTTATGGCTTTATGTATTTTTATATAGTTTTATTAAGTATTTTGATACTATTTGCCATCGATAAACCAAAATTTAAAAAACTTACCAAATTTAAAAGAAAACCTGGTAATATGGTAATGCTAGATGATAACTAATATCTCTAATAATCAAAATCAGTTTGCAAAAAATGAAACAAATAAAGAAAATAAAAGTGAAAAATCAGACAAAAAAACCTCGCTCAATGAAGCGTTAAAAAATCCTTTATTTTCCAAAAGCGATTCTGAAGTTAAATTACCCAAAGATTATATTAGCAAAATTGATCAAAAACTACAAGAATTACTTAATAAACTTTTAGATCAAATCAAAACCAATAAAGATCCTGATTTGGCATTATTAAAAAATCATAAAGATTTAAATTTTGCACCTAATTTTGCCAATGAAGTAAAAAAACTCCAAGTAGAGCTTTCAAAAAATCCTGAATTTGAAAAACTGCTTAAAATTTTAGAAGATTTAGTCAAGCCTGCTAAAGATATTAATAATAAAAATCTTTCATCTTTAGTGAAAAATTCAGGCATATTTTTAGAAGCAAAGCTCAATCATTCTTTAAAAGAACAAAATTTACCACAGAGTTTTTTTAATCTTTTAAGTACTATAAAAGGCGCTACAAGTGAAAATTTAAAACACGATATAAGTAATTTAGATCTTAAAAATCTTGATACTACAAGCACCTTAAAAGAACTTATTCACATCTTACAAAATCACAAAAAAGATAATAAAATTTCTTTAGAAAATACAAACTACAAAACACTTTTTAAGCTATTTGATAAAATAGAAAATTTTAAAAATTATATCAATAAAAACCCAAGTTCTATTAGTCAAGAAAAACTCCAAAATATTGCGGATAATTTTATCAAAAATCTTAATAAAAATTTAACACTTATCAACAAAGAACTAGCTAAACCCGAAAACATAAAAATTCAAAACACTCATATACTAAAAGAGCTTAGCCAAAATATAAAAGATTTTATAATACTTTTAAAAGATATAAAAAATCACAAAAACAAAACCGAAACAACGCAAGAAAATTTAAATAAAACTCCACACACTAAAGACATCAAAGAAGAGTTAAAAGAAGAAATAAAAACTCCACAAAAAAGCACAGAGGATAAAAAAGAAACTCAACAAAAACAAGAAAGCATAGCAAAAGATAAAGAAATTCAAAACACAAAAGAAGAAAAAATACCACAAAGTAAAGATATCAAAGAAAATCCCAAAGAAGAGCCAAAAACACCACAAAAAAATACTGAAGATTTAAGCAAAAATGATAGCAAAAGTCAAAATTTACAAACAAATAATACTAAGTTAGAGGATATATTTAAAAGCACTTCGGGTAAAATTTTACTAGAAGATATTTTCAAACAAAATGTAAGCAAAAATCTTAATTTTAGCCAAAATTTACAAGAAGAGCTTTTAAACAATCTAAACAAAGAACTAGGCTTAATAGGAAGAAAACTCAATGAAGTTTTAAAAGCTTTAGATCCTAAAAATTATGAGGCAAAAAATTCTTTAGATGATATAAAAAATATAGAAAAAAAATTAGAACTTTCTATAAAAGATCTTGGAAAAATCACCCAAAAAGATAGCACAGAAATTTCTTCAGAATTACAAAAAGATATTAAATCCACTCTTTTACAAGTTTCTAATCTAGCCAAAAATTTAGACAATGAAAGCATACTAAATCAAACAAATCGTCTTATAGCTCAGCTTGAGTTTAATCAACTTTTATCTTTAGCCAATAATAGCATTCATACTTTTTTACCTTTTTTTTGGGATGATTTAGAAAAATCTAATGTAGTTTTTAAACGCGGTAAAAAAGATAAATTTTATGCACAAATTAATCTTGAATTTGAAAAATTAGGAAAAATCAATGTATTTTTATCTCTAAGTAATGATAAATACATCGATATAAATATGATGATAGAAAATGCTAATTTTAGAAAAAAACTTTATGAAAGAGCACATGAACTAAAAAAAGCCTTAGTTAAAGTAGGACTTCTAAGCTCTAATTTTTTCATCAGCGATATAATTAAAAGTAAATTTCACAATCAAGAAGAATATAATGACTTTAATATGGGTTTTGACACAAGGGCTTAAAAATGGCTAAAAAAACAAAAAAAGCCGTTGCGCTAGGCTATAACAAAGAAGAACAAAATGCACCAAAAATCCTAGCTAATGCCAAAGGTGAAAACGCTGCTAAAATCATCTCTTTAGCCAAAGAAAATGGCATACCCATAAAAGAAGACAAAGACTTAGTAGAAGTGCTTAGCAAACTTGATCTAGGCGATGAAATCCCACCTAATATGTATAAAGCAGTGGCTGAAATTTTTGCCTTTTTATATAAAGTTGCTAATGAAGATGAGACTAAGCAAAGTCCGCAATCTTCTTAGAAAATTCAACTTGCTCATAAGCATTTTTACTAAATTTTAAAAACCTTTTTTGAGCGATTAAAACTATAGTTGAACCTAGCTCAAAATTTCCAAGTCTTTGGCCTTTTTTTACAAAAAGATCTTCATAGGTATGAGTAAAATCAAAATTTGCTGCATTAGTTTGTATGCTAGTATCAAAGCTAAAGTGCATTTTACCGACATTTAGCGCACCCACAAATACCATCCAAAGTATAAATTTTCCTTCCACTAAGCACTTTAAAACTACTCTTTCATTTTTAGTATAAAGGTTTATAATTTTAGCTAACTTTGCCTCACTCACACTAAATAAAGCCCCGCTCATATAAGTAGCACTTAAAATTTGCATATTACAAGGTGCATGATAATGATGATAATCTTTTGGAGATAAATAAATATTTGCATAATCTATGCCATTTTCCAATTCTTCTTTACTAGCTGAGTTTTTTAAAAGCTCTTCTATACTATAACTTGAACCTTTAATGCTAAAGGCTAAATTTTCTTTTAAATCATTTTGAAAGCTACTTCCAAGTTCTAAAATTTTACCATCACTTGGACTTATAAAGCCATCTTCTAATTCTCGCTCATTTAATAAAGTTCTTGTAAATAAAGCATTTAAACTCTCATATTCTTCTAAAGGTTTAAATTCACTCATATTGATATTAAAAGCATTTACATAAGCTTTATTAATATTTTTTTGTATAATTTTTGGAAATTTATATTTTGCTATGATTCCAAACATTTTTGAAGCACTATTGCTAAATCCCACTCATTCTCCTTTTAATCTAATCAAAGCTATCTCACTAGGGGCTAAAAATCTCACAGCAGGTCCCCAAAATCCAGCTCCACTGCTTACATAAAGCAAACTATCCTTGCTTAATTTATAAAGCCCATACACAAAGCCTTGTTCTAAATATACTAGCAAAGAAAAAGGGAAAATTTGTCCTGCGTGTGTATGCCCTGATAAAATCAAATCAAACCCACTCACATCATAAGTTTTTACATATTTTGGCTGATGTGTGATTAAAATATTAACTTTTTCTTGATTGATTTGAGTTTTGATTTTTTCTATATTGCTTTCTTTAAAACCCAAACACTTGGCAGCCAAATCCAAAGTCCCACTTAAAGTAAAATCCCCAAAATCAATACTTTCATCTTCCAAAACTTTGAAATTTTTAAGAGTTTTAAGCTTTTTGCTTATTGCATTTATATCATTATAATACTCATGATTTCCATAAACAAAATAAGTACCATATTTTGATTTAAAATTTTCTAATAAATTAATATAAGGCATACTAGCAATATCTGCATCGATTAAATCCCCAGCTATAATGACTATATCAGCATTTAAAATATTAACTTCATCGATTAAGGTTTTTAAAAAATCTTCTCCTAAATTTTTTCCCAAATGCACATCAGAAAGTAAAACTATATTTAAATCTTCTTTTAAATTTTTAACTTTAATATCTACCTCATTAACCTTAGGTGTGCTAATAGCATTTACAAAACCTTTAAATACCATACTAACGCTAAGTATAATAAGCCAAGAATCAAAAATTAATTTTAAAAACTTTCTTCTTTGGACACTGAAAATTTGCTCTTTTTTATTTTCATTAAAAAAAATCCAAGAGCCAATTTCAAAAATCACTCCAAAAAGCAAGAAAAAGCAAGTAGCAGTAGGAAAAATAGCTAAAATATAATAAAGCTTTTCATGCAAAAAGTCCCCGCGCATATTTATAAAAAAGATTAATTCACATGCAAAAACTATTAAAACAAAAGCTAATACAAACTTCTTATAAGGTTTTAAAAAACCAACCCTACTTAAAAATCTTTTATAAATATACCAATTTGCCAAAGCAAAAAATAAAACTAATAAAGTAAAAAAAACAAATGCTCTCATGGCGTAATTTTATTTAAGCAAAATTAATACTTTTTAAAGTAAAATCGTAAAAAACATTTGGGAAAGAAATTTGGCTTTAATAGATTTAATCGACGCAAATAAGAAATTTAATACAAAAATAGTTTTAGAAAATGCAAATTTTAGTGCAAATTTAGGAGAAAAAATCGCTATTATAGGCAAAAATGGCGAAGGAAAATCAAGCTTTTTAAAAACCCTTATGGGGACTTTAAAATTAGATAGCGGTAGAGTAATTAAACAAAATAACACTAGTATAGATATGCTAAGCCAACAAGTAAGCTTTGAAAGCACCTTAAGCGTAAGCGAAGCCATCAAAAAAGAACTTGAAGAAATTTACCAAGCCTTGAAAGAATTTGAAAGCTATAATGAAAAACTAGCTTTTGATCCTGAAAATAAAGAATATTTAAAAAAAGTAGATGAATTAAGTTTATTTATAGATTCAAAAGACGCATGGAATTTAGACCAAAAAATACAAAGAATATTAGAAGAATTTAAACTATTAGAATACAAAGACAGAACACTTTGCTCTTTAAGTGGGGGCGAAATAAGACGCGTAGGGCTTTGCACACTTTTGCTAAAAAATCCTGATATATTATTGCTTGATGAACCAACTAATCATCTAGATGTATATATGAGTAACTTTTTAGAAGAAAGACTGAAAGCTTCTAAAATGTGTGTTATTTTCATCTCTCATGATAGGTATTTTATCGATGCTATAGCGCAAAAATGCGTAGAAATAGAAGCGGGAAAATTAAGCATTTTTGAGGGTGGATATACGCAATATCTAGAAAAAAAAGCAGCTATTTTAGCTTCCTTAGCTAAAAGCCATGAAACCTTGCTTAAGCAATTAAAAAGTGAGGAAGAATGGCTAAGAAGAGGAGTCAAAGCTAGGCTTAAACGCAACGAAGGACGCAAAGAACGCATTTTTAAAATGCGTGAAGAAGCTAAGAAAAACCCAGGAGCTATCAAACGCTTACAACTTGAAATCAAAAGAGCAAGTAAAAATTTTAACCAAACTCAAAGCCAAAACCGCAAAAAAATGCTTTTTGAACTTAAAAATATCTCAAAGTCTATTGCCAACAAGACACTTTTTAAAGACTTTAATGCACGAATTTTACAAGGTGAACGCATAGCCATAGTAGGTAAAAATGGCTGTGGGAAATCTACTTTCTTAAAGATTTTACTTGATCAAATTCCGCTTGATAGCGGAGAGATTAAAAGAGGTGAAGTTAAAATAGGCTATTTTGATCAAAGCAGAAGTTTATTAAACACTGATAAAAAACTTTTAGAAATTTTTTGCCCAAATGGTGGCGATCACATTCAAGTGCGTGGTAAAAATATGCATGTTTATGGGTATTTAAAACAATTTTTATTTCCAAAAGAATTTTTAGAGCAAAGCGTGAGTGTGCTAAGTGGGGGTGAGAAAAACAGAGTTGCTCTAGCCTTGCTTTTTACCAAAGAATATGATGTATTAATCTTAGATGAACCAACAAATGATTTAGACATAGCTACGATTAATATCTTAGAAGAATACTTACTTTCTTTTGAAGGCGCGATTTTGCTTGTCTCACATGATAGATATTTTGTCGATAAAATAGCAACTAAACTTTATGCTTTTGAAGATAATGCAAATATTAATATAGAAGTTCTTTCTTATAGTGAATATTTAGAAAATGAAAAAGAATACAAAGACTTTGAAGAATTTTCTAAAAGCTTAGAAACAAACACCACCGCAAGTGTAAAAACAAAAGAAAAATCGAGTAAAAAACTAAGCTATAAAGAAAATGAAATTTTAAACTCATATCCTGATAAAATTCATAAATTAGAAGAAGAAATAAAAGAAATCAAAAATGCTCTAAGTAATCCTACAATCTATCAAAAACTAGGTATAAACACCCTTTATGAAAAGCTAAATTCATTAGAAAATGAACTTAGTATTTTAGAAGAAGCTTATTTTGAGGTTTTAGAAAAAAATGAAAGTACTGATTAACTTTATATATTTTAAATAAGATAAAATTACTCAAATTTATTTAAGGAAAAACTATGACTTTGATAACTATTTTATGTATTTATACAGCTTTTTTGATTTTTATATCTTATATGCAAATTTCTTTTTTAAAAAAAGAAAGAGAAAAACAAGCAATTATTTTAAATGAACAAGATTATAAAAATACTGCAAATATCGCCATAGAAAATGAAAAATACAAAATCTTTTCTAATCTTTATAATCTGATGATTAACATTTCTTGGATTAGCTTTGGCTTTTTGTATTTAAAAGAAATTTTTATAAAAGAAAATTCTACTTTAGAAAATACTTTATTTTTGCTTGCATTTTTATTGATTATTAGTATTTTAAATTTACCACTTAGCTATTATGAAAGCTTTATAAAAGATAAAAAACACGGCTTTTCAAATATGACTTTAGCACTTTTTGTTAAAGATAGCATTAAATCTTTAGCTCTAATGCTTGTTTTTGGCTTTTTAATCATCTATGCCTTAGTATTTTGCTTTGAATTTTTTAACACATACTGGTGGGTAGTGGCTTTTGCTCTAAGCTTTATAATTATACTTATTATAAATCTCATCTACCCTACACTTATTGCACCTATGTTTAACAAAATGAAAAGACTTGAAGATAAAAATTTATTAGAAAAAATCACTAATTTAATGCAAAAATGTGGCTTTAGTGCAAATGGTGTTTATGTTATCGATGCAAGCAAAAGAGATAAAAGATTAAATGCTTATTTTGGTGGCTTATTTAAAAGTAAAAGAGTAGTACTTTTTGATACACTTTTAAATGCTTTAAAAGAAAAAGAACTCATTGCTGTTTTGGGTCATGAGCTAGGACATTTTGTGCATAAAGATTTACTAAAAATGTTATTTGCTAGCGCTTTGATGCTTTTTGCTTTATTTTTCATCTTTGCACATTTACCAAGCTTTTTTTATATTGAAAGTCATTTAGATGGGGTTAATGCTGGAGTTTTTGCACTTTTATTGATTTTTGGAAATATTTTTACTTTTATTATTTCTCCACTGCTTAATAAAATGAGTCAAAAAAATGAATTTAATGCTGACTTACACGGAGCAAAACTAAGCTCTAAAGAAGATATGAAAAATGCTCTCATAGCTTTAGCAAAAGAAAACAAAGCCTTTGTTAAAACAAGTAAAATTTATACTTTCTTTCATCTAAGTCATCCTTGTATTTATGATAGAATCAAAGCTTTGCAATGATTTCAATCAAACAAGCTTTAAAGCAAGCTTACGCAAAAGATCCTACTCACAAAGAATATATACTTTTTATTCTTTGTGAACTTTTGCAAAAAGATAAAGCTTGGATTTTTTTAAATCCTGAATTTCAAATTGATGAAAAAGTTTTTTTAGAATATGTAGATAGATTTTTAAATGGTGAGCCTTTTGAGTATTTATTTCAAAAAACACAATTTTATGGTTTTGATTTTTTTACTAAAAAAGGGGTTTTGATACCGCGTTTTGATAGTGAAATATTACTTGAAAGATGTTTAGAAATTTTAGATCATAACTCTTTTAAAAATATACTTGAAATTGGCTTTGGAAGTGGAATTTTAAGTATTTGCTTAGCAAAGTTAAAACAAATTTTTATACAAGCTTGTGATATCAATCCAAAAGCATTAGAGCTTGCTAAAAAAAATGCAGATTTTCATAATGTTTCAAATTTAATCAATTTTCAACTTTGTGATTTTAAAAATATACAAGGAAATTTTGACTTTATTTTTTCTAATCCTCCTTACATAAAAAATGACTATCCTTTAGATAAATGGGTTCAAAACGAACCACACAATGCTTTATTTGGTGGAGATAAAGGTTGGGAAATTTTACATGAAATTATTCTTTTTGCCAAAAATCACAACACAAAAGTCTTAGCATGTGAGTTTGGCTATGATCAAAAAACAATTTTAAATAAAATTTTAAAAGAAAATGATTTCAAGGCTACTTTTTATCAAGATTATAATGGATTTGATAGAGCCTTTGTTGCATGGAATTTAAAAAATTAGACTATAATTATCTTTATTATAGGAGAAAATATGAAATCAATATATTTATTTTTACTAGCAAGCTTAATTGGGATTGAAATTAGCATAGGTGTGTTTTTAGCTCCGACTATATTTTATCCTGCTAAATTCATAGGTGAAGGGGTTTTAACTCATTTTCAAAGTGGGCTTTTAATGACACACATTTTTGTGCAATTTGGCTATGTTTTGTTAGGTGTGAGTGTTTTTTCTATTTTAATAGAAATTTTTTCATTTAAAGACAAAAATTTAACTTTTAAAATAAATTTTTCAAAATTTATGCTTTCTTTGATCATTTTGGCACTAAGTTTGCTTTTTGTATTTTACTTCACTGCTTATGTTTTAGAAGCACAAAGTTTAGGAGAAGAAGCAACTAAAACTCAAGAATTTATAAAAATTCATGGTGCAAGTGAAGTTGTGATGAAAATTATCATGTTATCACAAGTAATTTTGTTTTTCTTAAATTTTAAAACAAAAAAATGATATAATAAAATAAGTCTTTAAAAGGAGTCAAAGATGAAAATAGGCGATATAGGAACAACTCAACAAAATCACTACTTAAATCAAACTCAAAAAAGCCAAGAAAAAGCTTTAGAAAACATAGCTGCAATCCGTGCTATAGATGGGAGCGATGGAGCAAATTTAGCCATAGCTGATTCTTTAAGAAGTCAATATAGCACTATAGATCAAGGTATTTTAAATGCCTATGATTCCATAGGAGTTTTACAAATTGCTGATTCAACTTTAAATAACATTTCAGCTACTGCAGATAAACTTAATGAACTTTCAGTGCGCTCAAACAATGCTGCTTTAAATGACAGACAAAAAAGTATGCTAAATTCTGAAGCAAGCAAACTTGTAACTTCAATCAATGATGCTTTTTCTAATGCGACTTTTAATGGAAAAAATGTATTTCAGAGTATGGATTTTGTTGTTGGTACTGGGGTTGAAAGTATTAATTTAAATCAACCAAGCACAGCAAATTTAAGCCTTGAAAATCAAGACGGAATTCGTGATTTTCAAGATCAAGTAGGTTCTTTACGCGCAGATATTGGTGCTGGAATTAACGCTATCCATTCTAATATCAACTCATCTTTGCAAACTAGTATTAACACTAAAGAAGCTGAAAGCAAATTACAAAATAATGACTTAGCTCAAAATATCAATGATTTTAATGCAAATTACCTAAAAGAAAATGCATTTTTATTTGCAAATGCACATTCAAATGTAATGCTACAAACTAAACTAGCAAGCCTACTTCAATAATAAAAACTCCCAAATAAGGGAGTTTTTCAAGGAAAAATATGCAAAATAATGCTTTATTTAAGCAAGTTTTAAAACATCCTTTATATGAAAAAATTCAAAAACTTAGTGGAAAAATTCAAAATTCAAATTACCTTATAAATGAAAGTTTTGATATTTTTTGTGATAAAAGTTTAGATGATGAGATCAAGAATATCACTTTAGAATTAAAACCTTGGCGTAAAGGACCTTTTAAAATTAATGATTTATTTATAGATACAGAATGGCAAAGTTTTATCAAATTTAATATTTTAAAGCCTTATATGCAAGAAATAAAAGGCAAAATAGTAGCAGATATTGGTTGCAACAATGGTTATTATATGTTTAAAATGCTTGAATTTAATCCTTCAAAGCTCATTGGTTTTGATCCTTCTATTAAGTATTATTTGCAATTTTTACTTTTAAACTCCATTGCAAAAACTCCTATACAATATGAGCTTTTAGGCGTAGCTGATGTACCAAATTATGGCATAAAATTTGATGTGATTTTTTGTCTTGGAGTGATTTATCATCGTAGTGATCCTATAGCCATGCTAAAACAACTCAAACAATCTTTAAATAAAGACGGCATAGTCTTTTTAGACACTATGTATATAGAAGATGAAAGAGAAATAGCACTTATTCCTCAAAAAACTTACTCAAAAATACCAAATATTTTTTTCATTCCGTCGATATTAGGTTTAAGAAATTGGTGTTATAGAGCTGGATTTAGTGAATTTGAAGTTATAACAACTAAACAAACTGATTTTGAAGAACAAAGAAAAACACAATGGATTGATTCTTATTCTTTAGATCAATTTTTAGATAAAAATGATTCAAATTTAACTTGCGAAGGTTATGAAGCACCAAAAAGAGTTTATGTTAAATTAAAGGTGTAAAAATGGCAAGAACAGTAAGTGCTGTTACTATAGAAGAATTAATAGACCCAGAAGAGTTAAATCGTATCAAATCAGAACTTATCACTTGTCCAGGGATAAACAATACTTTAGCAGGAAGTATTTCTCATATAGAAAAAAATTTCGCCAAAGGTATTTTAATCACAACCCATGATATGGCAGTAGATGAACTAGGATTAGTGCATAGTGGCTTTGTATTTAATGCAGCAAATTACATAGCACAAGCTGCAATTAATAAAGAATTTAGCGTCTTAATAGGCTCAAGAAGCTTTTTTTATGCTCCTTTAAAAGTGGGAGATATTTTAAATCTTGAAGCGAGTGCTTTATTTAGCGATGACTCAAGAAAAAGAGAGGTTAAAGTAGCTGGTTTTGTAAATGAGATTAAAATTTTTGACGCATCTTTTCAAGTTATTACTACAGATGATCATATATTTAAACTTAAACAAAATCAAGCCGCTACAAATAATAATCAAAATCAGCAAGAAACAACTAAACAAGAATCAATGCAAGAAGAACTTAATGCAGTCTTAAAAGGAATCGGGGGTTAAAGGTAAATCCACCCAATTCTTTGGACATTCCTTATGATAAGTCCCGCTTGCATCATAATATTCT
Source organism: Campylobacter sp. IFREMER_LSEM_CL1846 (assembly GCF_025772105.1). Lineage (NCBI taxonomy): Bacteria > Pseudomonadati > Campylobacterota > Epsilonproteobacteria > Campylobacterales > Campylobacteraceae > Campylobacter > Campylobacter sp. IFREMER_LSEM_CL1846. Next base: position 47,933 of record NZ_JAKMRM010000006.1, read on the forward strand.
TTACAATCATCATAAAAGCGATTTGAAACCCCTCTTTCATTTACAAAACAACCGCTAAAAAATAATGCTAAAAATCCAAACAATAATATTTTTTTAAACATCTTATATCCTATTTTAATCTTATTTGTTTACGCCATTTATAAGGCTCTATAGGATTTTCACTTTCCCATAATCCTTTTTTATTTATCTTGGCATAATTTTGCTCATTTATATACAAATCACTATAATGCTCATATGCCCAAGCAAAACCATTTTTAACCATAACTTGATTAATATCTTTATCATTTAAATATACAATGGCTAAAATTCTACCATATTTATCCTCATCTTTTACATTTAAAACTACTTCTTTATTTAATACAATAGCTTTTAGAAATTGCGTAGCCATCTTTCCATAAGCTTGATCACTCTCAGGTGCATCTATACCAAAAAGTCTGATTTTAAGTTTTTCATTTTCGAATTTAGCCTCAATAGTATCTCCATCTACTACACGACTTACTTTAGCATTGATATATGAACCACTATCATAGTTTAAAACATAAGCAAAAGCAACTAAAAAAAGTGCGATTAAAAATTTCTTCGGATCTTTTAATAAGTTTATAAATAATTTAATTTGTTTCCTAGAAAATTTCATTTAAACCTCATCTATATAAAAATATGCCATAATTACAATAAAAAGGAGAATTTATGCAAGAAATTATACAAAATTTTAAACAAATTGCTCAAATACCTCATTGTAGTTTCAAAACCGAAGAATTGAAAAATTTTCTCATTGATTTTGCTAAAAGTCAAAATTGCCAAGTAAGCGTTGATGAAGCAGGTAATATCCACGCACACAAAGGAAATCCTAAAATTTGTTTACAAAGTCATTATGATATGGTTTGCATGGGAGAAGCTCCAAATATACAAATATATGAAGAAAACGGATATTTAAAGGCTAAAAATTCAAGCTTAGGTGCAGATAATGGCATAGGAGTATCACTAATGATGCAAGCTTTAAAAGATTTTGAAAATATAGAATGTCTTTTTACCAATGATGAAGAAGTTGGACTTTGTGGAGCAAACAATCTCACCCATACTTTAATCTCAAGCAAGCTTTTAAATTTAGACCACGAAAGCGATGATGAAGTTGTTATAGGTTGTGCTGGCGGGGTAGATATTTTTGCTAGTTTAAACTTAGAAATAGATGAAAAAGAAGAAGATTGTTATGAGATAGAAGCAATTGATTTTAAAGGTGGGCACTCGGGAATCGATATTGTTAAAAATATTAAATCTTCTATTAAAGAAGTGAGCTATTTTATCACTCAAAATCAAGGAGAACTTTGCGAATTTAAAGCGGGTGAAAGAATAAATTCTATACCAAAACATGCTAAAGTTATAGCATTTTTTAAAAATCCTCCAAAAGAAAATGATCATTTTAAAGTAAATTATATAGGTAAAATCAAAAGAACATATTATAAAAATTCTCAAGTTATTTTAAATCTCATTAATGCTTTTGCACAAGGAGTTAGAACTTTTAATCATCAATTAAATTTAGTTCAAACAAGCATCAATCTTTCACTAGCTTATGAAAAAGATAGCAAATTTCATTTTGAGCTTTTTGCAAGATCTAATGATTTACAAGAACTTAAAAACATAGAATTTGAAACCTTAACTTATTTTAAGATGCAAAACTGCGAAGTTTCAAGTGCAAATTTTTATCCACCGTGGGCTAATAAAGATACTAAATTTGGAGAAGAAATTCTAAGTTATTTTAAAAAAGAAAACCCAAACGCCAAGCTTTACACTATACATGCTGGTTTAGAATGTGGTATTATAAGTGAAAAACAACCTTTAGAATGTTGCTCAATAGGACCAAATATCCATAGCCCTCACTCAACAGATGAAAAATGTGAAATAGCTTCTATTGAAAAAATCAGTAAAATTCTTTATACAATCTTAAAATATTATCAATAAATATAAAATAACCAATATTTTGATAAATAAATTCAAAATATTGGTAAATATTTATTTAAATAATAAAAAATTTTATTTACTATTAATAAAACTTGGATTATACTCTCACATATTTCAAAAAATAAGGAGAGAGTATGGAAATACTAACTAGCCTTAGCGAAGGTGTTCAATTTAGTATTCAACTAATTGTTGTTCTTATTTGTCTTTTTTATGGGGCAAAAAAAGGCGGTATCGCTCTAGGCTTATTAGGCGGTATAGGTTTATTAGTTTTAAGTTTTGGTTTTGCTGTAGCACCTGGAAAACCTTCTATTGATGTTATGCTTACCATTTTAGCTGTTGTTGTTGCTAGTGCAACTTTGCAAGCTAGTGGTGGCTTGGATGTAATGTTGCAAATTGCAGAAAAAGTTCTAAGAAAAAATCCTAAATTCTTAACTATTTTGGCGCCATTTGTAACTTGCATTCTTACCATGCTTTGTGGAACTGGGCATGTTGTCTATACTATGATGCCTATTATTTATGACATTGCTATTAAAAATGGTATTCGCCCAGAAAGACCAATGGCTGCTTCTAGTATTTCTTCACAACTTGGTATTATCGCAAGTCCTGTTTCAGTTGCAGTTGTAAGCTTAACAGCCCTACTTTTAAATCCAGAAATTAATAAACATCCTTTAGCAGGATTTGATGGCTATGTAGATTTACTTGCTATTACTATACCTTCTACCTTAGTAGGTGTTTTGGCTATAGGAATTTTTTCTTGGTTTAGGGGAAAAGATCTTGATAAAGATGAGGATTTTCAAGCTAAGATTAAAAATCCAGAGCAAAGAGAATATATCTATGGCGATAGTAAAACTCTTCTTGGACAAAAACTTCCAACTATCCAATGGGTAGCTATGTGGATTTTCCTAGGTGCTATTGCTATAGTAGCTATACTTGGAGCTTTTCCAGAGCTTAGACCACAATTTACCTCAAAAGGCGTTACCAAACCTATGAATATGGTAGCAACTATTCAAATGTTTATGCTTTTAGCAGGTGCAGCGCTAATCATTTTTACCAAACTTGATGCAAGCAAAATTGCAAAAAATGAAATTTTTAAATCCGGTATGATAGCCTTAGTAGCTGTTTTTGGAATTTCTTGGATGGCAGATACAATGTTTGCAGTGCATACTCCTATGATGAAAGAATCTTTAGGTAATATCGTTATAGAACATCCTTGGACTTATGCTATTATGCTTTTACTTATTTCTAAATTTGTTAATTCTCAAGCAGCAGCAATTGCAGCTTTTGTGCCACTTGCACTAGGAATTGGTGTTGAACCAGGTATTATCATTGCTTTTGCAGCAGCTTGCTATGGATACTACATTTTACCAACTTATCCAAGCGATCTTGCAACTATACAATTTGATAGATCAGGTACTACAAAAATAGGTAAATTTGTTATCAATCATAGCTTTATCTTACCAGGATTAATTGGTGTGATTGTTTCTTGTATAGTAGGTTATTTTTTAGCTTTAGGGGCAGGATATTTATAAAAATTAAAAGGGCTTTAAAAAAGCCCTTTTTTTTCTTATTTAAATGCTTTTTCTAAATCAATAGGCATAGCTTGATAACCAGTACTTGCTCCGCTAAAGCGAATTTGTACTGAAGGTTCTTTAGCTCCCCATTTAAATTCATCTATTTCAGGTTTTGGCTCACCTACAGCAGCACCTTTGCTTAAGTCAAATGACATTCCAGCAGTAGCACTATAAACCATGATGGAATTTTTATCTTTATGGTATTCTGCTAAAGAAGTGACAGGTGAAAACCATTCATTACCTCTTTGCTTTCCGTATTCCCAAATTTGTTCTACGGTTTTATTTTTTTGATCTATTTTATACACAACTGCTCTTGAGTATTTCATTGAAGTAAAAGCAGGTTGCTCTATACCTCTTGCATCGCCATTATCAAAAGCTGTGATATAAATATATCTTTTGTCAGATTTTTCATCTATTCTAAAAGCAGTATGCTGCGTCCATGTAAAATCAAAACCACCTTCTTCGTTTTCATATCCTGGACATTTGCTATACTCATCTTCACAAACTATCTTTTTGCCATTTTTATCAACAGGTTGCAAAAGTGTTTTTTTATATTTTTCTCCCCATCCTTTGTGTGCTCCTAATATCCATTTTACTTTTTTATCGCGTCCTATTTTTATAATAGCACTTTGATGACGACTTGAAATAATAATACTATCATCACTTGGATCATAATCTACGCTATTTACATGAGCCCAGTTACGCCCTACTCCAGTGCCTGCTATATCGCCAAAAGAATCACTTGCATCCATTTTAGCTAAATCCTCATCACTTAAAGTAACCCCTGCTTTACTCGCATCAATATTTAAACAAACAGCACCTTGATCTAATGCTTTGATTACATTTGCTCTATATGGATCTAAAATTTCAAACAATCTCCACTCATCTACTACATTACCATTTTTATCAACTTCTACTATCACATCGCGCACTGAACGCACATTTTTACCATCAGGACGCTTAACATTGGCAGAAGCCACCCTTAAAAGATAATTTCCATTTTGCATATTATCCATAGAATGAGAAAAATCTATATAAGAAGAAGGTAAAAGACGATTGAAAATTTCTCTACCCATTAAATCATATTTAACATATCTTTGTCCAAAACCCCAAGTTAAAGCCCCATCAGTATTTTGCCTAAATCCCATCATAATACCACGGTTGTAAATATTATTCCAATCCATTAATTTATCATTGTCAAAATACCAACGAATTTCACCTTTTGTATCAATGATAAATGCATTTGAATTCTCATCCCATTCCATTGCACCACCTGCTGGGTTATTCCAAACAGATTGAGAGCCTTTTCCACTTTGTTTCCCTGGAGCATTATTAACCAAATACAACCTATCTTCAAAACCTTTATCTACTTTAATCACTTCTACTTTTTCAAAAGGCACACCTCTTTGCATAATACTTCCACTTGGCTCTATATTAACTCCACCAGTTGCTATTTTATATACCTCATCTACTACTTTTTCACTCTTTCCAAAAGCAGTTTTGGTATAACTTACTTTTACTGTATTAAAATATGATGGATAAAGTCCAAAAATAGGAATTCCTCCATAAGTTTTAATTTTACTAGGGCTAACCTTATAAGATATAGTTTGCCCATTTGGTTTTGGAACTATAGTTACGCTTACATCACTTAGTTTATATCCACCATCCATAATTACAGCACTAAGCGGAGATAGACCATAAGGATTCATCTTTACTGCGCCAATTTTGCCTTGAATTTCCCAATCAATTTTAGCACCACTAGGTCCACCCATAGCCAAAGAAACACTAGGCGCTACCATAACAACACTACCAGCAAGCAAAATACTACTTACAATTTTACTAATCTTCATTTTTTCTCCTTTTTTATATTATTAAGCTATTTGCACACTTGGCTCACCTAAAATTTTTAGCAAAACTACTAATATTAAAACAATCAAAGCATAAAATTTAGCCTTAGAATGTGAAAATGTATAAGAAACAAACATGCTTCCTAAAATCACCAAACAAACAACAAAAGCCAACAAACAACAAATCGCCATATTCATAAATTCCATACTAGGAATCAAATACCAACCATTACTATACAACCCATCTTCAAAATTTGGAGGATTTCCAACAAAAAATTTCTGAAAAGCATTTAAACTACCATAAACATCTTCAGGTACTACAGGTGTATCCATACCACACTCACCTGTTGGTAAAAACCATCCTGGTGCCCATTCATGCAATGGTAAATTAAAAGGATATATAGGAATTTCTCTACACCCATCAACACCAGCAAAAGGATTTTCTGAATGTACTACCTCATGGATATGATTAAGAGTAACACAATACTCTATACCAAGCCATATACCCCAAAATACAAAAGTATAAGCAAAAATTTTTAGATAATCATTTTTAGGATCTATCAAGGCTAAAATACCACCAAAAGCCATAGTTAACATAGCAAATCTAATATAAACACACTGCTCACAAGGCTCCATATAAAGGTATTCTTGAAACAAAAAGTGTGCTATAAAAGTTAAGCCTACCATAGCTATAACCATTATCAACCAAGGAACTCTTGTATTTTGCCAAGTAGTGATTTTACTAATAGGACAAGAACTCATAAAATACCTCAAATCACATCTTGCTTAATTCTTCTGTTATTTCCATCAAAGCTTGTGGAGATGTGATAGCTTGTGGTATGATTTGGTATTTACCATTTACTACAAATGCAGGCGTACCATAGTTTTTAGAGATATCATTAGCATATTCATAAGATTTTAAAATTTCACTAGCTTCAGGAGTTTTTAAAAAGTTATCTAAATCTTCTTTGCTTGCTGAAATTGCTTTTAATCCTACTTCATAAAACGCTTCAGGATTGGCTCCATTTCCCCATCTTTGTTTTTTCTTAAAATAAGCATTAAAATATGCTTCAGAAGCTTTATGAGTTAAACTATTTTTATCGCTTTGACTTACTTTATTTTGCTCATCTTTAAAAGCAGCAAAAGCAAAAATTTCATTAGCTTGCTTACCATAATCACCCATAGAGCTAACAGGATAAAATTTATAAGTTAATTGTGGTAATTTTTCTTTGACTTTTGACATGGTATTAAACTTATGATGATCATAACAATGTGTGCAACGATAAGAAAATACTTCTATTAAAGAATTTTGAGCATTTGGGATAGGTGTTTTTAAAACCACATACTCTTTACCCTCACTAAGTGCATTTGCACTCACACCAAGAACAAAAGCAGCTGCCGCCATTGCTTTTGACAAATTATTTAAGTTGAATTTCATTTTATTTCTCCTATTTGTATTTTATATATAATAAATATTTGCAATTTATTATAAACATGCTTAAGTTATATTAATATAACTTAAATATTAATTAAACAATAAGAAAAAATTTCAAAATGAAAATATAATTATTAAAAAAATAAAAAATAATAATACTTTATCACAAAAATTACAAAAAGTAATGCTTAAAAAAGCATTACTTGGTAGAAAGTTCTTTAACTATACGGATTAGTTCTTCTAAAGAAGTGATATACTCAGGATTGATTTGATATTTGCCATTTACTACAAAAGCAGGCGTGCCATAATTTCTTGAAATTTCATTAGCTACATTATAAGCAACTAAAAGCTCTTTGGCTTCTTTAGTTTGTAAAATTTTTTGCAATTCTTCTTTACTAGCACCAATGGCATTTAAACCTATTTTATAAAACAAATCAAGATTATTTAAATTTAATTTTTTTTCAAAATGACTTACAAAATACACATCAGCAAGCTTATAAGTAAGACTTTTTTCACTAGTAACATCTAAACCTAAAGCTTTTTCTTTAAAAGAAGCTAAAGCAAACATCTCATTTAAAGCACCACCGTACTCGAGCATAGAACTTACCGAGAAAAGATCATATTTTAAATTTGGTAAAGCTTGTTTAACTTTTGCTAGAGTGTGAAATTGATGATGATTATAGCAATGAATACAACGATAAGAAAATACCTCTATTAGAGAATTTTGTGCATTTGGGATAGGTGTTTTTAAAGTAATATACTCTTTACCCTCACTAAGTGCATTTGCACTCACACTAAAAACAAAAGCCATAATAGCTAGCAATTTAAACATTTTTTGCAAAACTTGCATGATTTTCCTTTTTTCAATGATATAAAATACAATTTTAACATAAGATATAAAATCAAGAATATTTTATGCTTTTCTTATGACATTTTAAGTAGAATTTCAACAAATTTATCAATAAAAAAAGTTGATTGTAAGCGATATTTTCCGATCAATATATAATAAAATAAAAGGTCTAAAATGCAAATACGAATTTATTATGAAGATACCGATGCAGGTGGAGTGGTATACCATAGCAACTACTTAAAATTTTGCGAAAGAGCAAGAAGTGAGATATTTTTTCAAAAAAATGCAAAAATTTTTGATAAAAATACAGGACATTTTCTACTTACAAAAGCAAATTGTAACTTTTTAAAACCCGCTAAACTTGGAGATCTTATAGAAGTAAAAACATTTATCACAAAGCTTAAAAAAGCCTCAGTTTGTATAAAACAAGAGATTTATAAAGAAAATACCAAGCTTTTTGAAGCTGAATTTACCCTAGCTTTTTTAAAAAATGAAAAAGTAACCCCTATAGATGAGACTATAACTAAGGTTTTTACTGATCTTGCAAAGGAGTAAAACCTAAGCCTTGCGAGCGAATGATTTTAACCTTATAGTCAAATTGATTATCATTTAAACCCTCATCAAAAATTCTTTGAGAATCTTTATCTAAAAACTGCGTATAAAAATAATCAAGGCCCACGCTAGTTGCATAAGCTATCCAGTTGTAATTAATATTTTGCGAAAAAAGCTCATTAAGATAGCTTAGAGTTTGATCCTCATTAGAAATGGAATTTGCTAGCAAAAGTTTTTTTCTATCATTAATTTGCGTTAAACTTAGCAAAATAGGATTATAATTAATCTGGGTTGATAATAATACAAAAGGCTCTATATCATAAGTTCTTATTTGTGAGCTTATGAGTGCTGTTTTAATCAAAGAAGTATTTAAAATAATACTAGAATCTTGAAAACTTCTATTTTGATTTAAAATGCTTCTAAAATCAAATTTAGAACTATTAATAGTATAAATTTTCTCACTACCATTCCCTGCGTTTAAAACGTTTTCATCTAAGCGATTTGCCAAAGGTGTTCCATCTGAAAAAATAATATTTTTACCATTGGAGTATTCCAAAAGTTTTTGGATTTGTTTTTGATAGTCTATACTTCCAAAATACACATTTTCATTTTGCGTATCAAAATTTCTTTTATGTGCAGTAGGAATAAAAACTTTTACATTAGAATCAAGGCTTTCTTTTAATAAATTTTTCACACCTTTATCTGTAAAACCTGCGATAATATAATTAAATTTCTCATCTTGAGCTTGTTTAAAAGCTTTAGTTATCTTGCTCTCATCTTCTGTACCTATTAAAAACACCTTTACTTTTATTTGCGCTCTTTGTCTTAATAAATACGCTATGCTTGAATTTATAATAGTATTAGAATAACTTTTAATCGTTTGCTCAGGTATAATAATAGCTAGTTTTATACTAGCATTTTTTTGAATTCTTTTTTCAAAATCTATAATAGAATTTAAAAGTTTGGTATAGATATTGACTAAAAGCTCATTTGCATTATCATTATTAAATCTTGATAAAAAATTAAAATAAAGTCCTGTTTCCAACAAAGTAAATAAACAATCATTATCACAATTTTGAAATTCTAAATTAGGATAAAAAGACTCACTAGGTTCTATGGGCGATGGTTTTTGCTCTTTCGCAAAGACATTTAAAGTTAAAACAAAACTCATCATCAAACAAACTAAACTTTTTCTCATAAATAACCTTTTATTTTTTTAATATCTTCTATAAATTCAGTATAAAAGCTAGGATTTTTACTCAAAAAATTCAAATCATAACTTGGCAAAAGTAAGGCATTATTATAATACATACATTGTCCTTTATATTTTTGAAAATTCTCAAAACCCAAACTTGCAAAAGCTTCTTGGCCAAGACATAAAATAATCTTTGCTTTTATAAAATCAAGCTCGTTATAAAAATACGGCAAGCATAATTTTAATGCTTGATCGTCTATTTTAAAATTACTAAAACATTTAAACATATAAGAAAAATATATCTCATCATCTTTTAAATTTAAAAGCTCCTTGCATAATTTCAAAAGTTCTTGTTTATTTTTAGAAGCAAAAAACTTTCCACTTTCATTCTCTTCCTTGTCAATAAAGGCCTGATAAATCAAAATTTTAGCATTTTTGGCTTCTTTTTCCATTAAACTATGCTTTCTTAGTCTAGAAAAATGACAAAGATTGCAGGTTTTTACCCTTTCGTTTAATTCTTTAAAACTTAAATTAAAATGCTTAATTTGTTTTTGCTCGTTAAAATATTCATAACCAAAAGCTTTTAAATAATACAAATTACGCTTATTCATTACATCAATGCTTCTAAATTTTCACCCTCTAAACGATAAGTTCTCCACTCATTCATATGCTTTGCATTTAATTTAGTATAAAACTCAATCCCTAAATCATTATCGTTCAAACATACCCATTCTAATCTTTTAAGATTTTTTTCTTTACAAATTTGTGCTAAATATTCAAAAACAGCTTTTGCATAGCCTTTTTTTCTATATTTTGCTTGTATATAAATATCTTCTAGATATAACCCACCTAAACCCCAAAAAGACGAAAAAGTAAAATAATACATTGCATAACCTATGATTTTACCATCAACTTTTAAACTTAAAGCCTTAGCATATTTATTTTCAAAAAAAGATTCTTCAAGTTCTTTAGTTGTGCATTTTACATCTTCAAGCATATTTTCATGGATAGCAAGCTCTTTAATTAATTCTAAAATTTTTTCTAAATCTTCTTTTTTACTCTCACAAATTTCAAAACTCATGATTTTTCCTTAAAATACATAAAAATAAAACAAAAAATTTAGCAAAAACTTTTAAAATAACTCTTAATTAAAAGCAGATTTAAGTAAGATTTTGATAAAATACACGCTTATTATTTTGTTTTTTATTTTAAGTTAAGGAAAGAATATGAAAAGAACATATCAACCACACAAAACTCCTAAAAAAAGAACTCATGGCTTCCGCGTGCGTATGAAAAGCAAAAATGGTCGTAAGGTAATCAATGCTAGACGCGCTAAAGGTAGAAAAAGATTAGCGGTATAAAAGATTTTCTAAGTATTAACGACTTAGGAGAGTTTGCAACAATTTATAAAGAAGGTAAAAAGTGGCACTGTGAAGGTGTAATCATCTTTTATACTTTAAGTAAAGAAAAAAAATTTGCTGTTGTTGCTAGTAAAAAAGTTGGAAAAGCTGTCGTTAGAAATAGAGCCAAAAGGCTCTTAAGATCAGCTTTTTTTCAGGTTAAAAATCAAGTCGAAAACGGGAAATACATACTTGTAGCTAAGACAAGTATTACTGAAATTCCTTTTTTAAAATTAGAAAAAAACTTGAAATGGGGTTTGAAAAAAATAGGATGTATAAAATAGCTTGTTTAAAACTTATTAGATTTTACCAGCTCTTTATCAGCCCTTTTAAGCCACAATGCTGCAGGTATTATCCAAGTTGTTCTGAATATGCCTTATGGCAATTTAAAAAAAATAATATTTTTAAAGCATTTGGTGCAGTTTTTTTAAGAATTTTAAAATGCAATCCGTTTTTTAAAGGTGGTATTGATTATCCTAAAATACGCAAGAATACTCTAAACTCAGGTGTATGTTTTAAACCTAGTTTTAATGCTTTAAAACAACTCAATTATTTTTATATCCCTTGCAATGATAATCAATTTTTTTTAATTAAGATTATATTTCCAAAGGACAATCCGTGTCAGAAAATTTATCCCAGCAAAAACGCATATTAATTGCCGTTGTATTATCATTTTTATTTTTTGTAGTTTATGATTATTTTTTTATCCCAAAAGCACCACAAAATGAGCAAAATATCACTCATATAGAACAAAACAATTCAGCTCCACAAACTACAACCGCAAATACAAATACACAAGCTCCAAAGACAGAACTTAGTGTTAATCAAAAAGAAGAAATAGCAGTTGTTAAAAGTGAACATTTTGAAGCACATATTGACTCTTTAGGTAGAATAGCTAAATTTTATCTAAGCGATGAAAAATATAAAGATGAAAATGGTAAAAGCATTAATCTAGTAGATACTTCTTTATCACCTTTGCCACTAGAAATAAGATTTAGTGATGCAAAGATAAATCAAGAGGCATTCAATACAGTATATACAGCTAGTCAAAAAACTATCAATGTAAATGATGAAAATACAACATTAATTCTTACTCAAAATTTAAATGATCTAATAATAACTAAAAAAATCACTTTTCACAAATATGGAAATTATGATTTAGAAGTAAATCTAAGCAAAGATACAGCTTATTTTATCACTCCAGGTTATCGTCCAAATATAGCAGTTGATAGTTATACAGTACATGGGGTTTTAATCTTAGATAAAGATGATAAAATAACAATGTTAGAAGATGGTGATGTAGAAAACGATGAAAGTTTTTCTAATGTAACCCTTATGGCAGCTTCAGATCGCTATTATAGTGCTTTCTTTTATAATTTCGAAAAACCTTTAAATGCAGTAGTTACTAAAGATAATCACGAAAATTCTATCGTTTTTGCAAGTGCAACTAACAATTTTAAAGCAACCGGATATATAGGTTCAAAAGAGCATGAAATTTTAAGAAGCATTCATGCGGATTTAGATGATGTGGTAGAATATGGTTGGTTTACTTTTATAGCTAAACCTATGTTTGAATTTTTAAATTTCTTACATGGTTATTTGGGTAATTGGGGTTGGGCTATCGTAGTGATGACTTTAATTGTGCGTATTATTCTTTTCCCACTTACTTACAAATCAATGATTTCTATGAATAAACTCAAAGATTTAGCACCAAAAATGAAAGAAATTAGAGAACGCTACAAAGGTGATCCACAAAAAATGAATTTACATATGATGGAACTTTATAAAAAACATGGTGCAAACCCAATGAGCGGATGTTTACCTATACTCATTCAAATTCCAATTTTCTTTGCAATTTATAGAGTTTTACTAAATGCCATAGAACTTAAAGCTGCACCTTGGGCTTTTTGGATTACAGATTTATCTGTGATGGATCCATGGTTTATTTTACCTATATTTATGGGTCTAACTATGTTTATCCAGCAACTTATTACACCAATGGCTATACAAGATCCTATGCAAGAAAAGATTATGAAATTCTTACCATTAATTTTCACTTTCTTTTTCTTAACATTCCCAGCAGGTTTAACTTTGTATTGGTGTGTAAATAATATATGCTCACTTATCCAACAAGTAATTGTTAATAAGCTTTTCAAAAACCATAAAAAAGAGGAAATAGCTAAACATGAACATAGAAGCTAAAGACTTACAAACTGCACTCATAGAAGCCTCAAAACAACTTGAGTGCTCTGTGATTGACTTAGAATACGAAGTTATTCAACATGCTAAAGCAGGATTTTTTGGCCTTTTTAAAAAAAATGCGATAATCTGCATTAAAGGACATAAAAAAACTCAAAAAGTCCATAATGAAAAACCTAAAAAAATTCAAAATGAGAAATTTAACAAATATTCTCAAAAAAATTTTGAAAAAAAAGAATATAAAAAAGAATATAAAGAAAATTTTCAAAAACCAATTGAAAATATTGCTCAACCTAAAGAACATTACAAAGTAAAAAATGATGCTATTTTTGATTCTTTTCATAAGGAGTCTTCAGAAGAAAAAAACATTGTTTCTTATATTGATGAGATAAAAATTTCACTAGAAAATTTACTAGCAACTTTTGATTTTGATATTAAAGTTGTGCAAGTTAGCGTTTGGGATGAAACCTGTGTTTTAATTAAACTTGATGGAAAAGATGCAGCCTTGCTTATAGGCAAAGAAGCTCACAGATATAAAGCTTTTTCATATTTACTTTATAATTGGCTTAATGCTAAATATAAAATTCAACCAAGACTAGAAATAGCACAATTTTTGGAAAACCAAACCCAAGCTATTGATAGTTATTTAAAAATTCTCATAGAAAAAGTAGAGAACACTGGAAGAGTTCAAACAAAACCACTAGATGGAATTTGGCTAAAACTTGCTTTAGAAAAATTAAGAGAACGCTTTCCTGATAAGTATGTAGCTATCAAACAAAATGACGATCAAAGATATATCGTTGTGAATGATTTTTTGAAGAAAAATGAATGAATGACACGATAGCTGCTATTGCTACAGCTCACGGAGTGGGCTCTATAAGCATCATTAGAGTAAGTGGAAAAAAAGCTTTAGAACTTGCATTAAAAATTACCCACAAAAAAGAACTCGCACCACGCTATGCACACTTGTGCAAACTTTATAAAAACAATAATGACTTTTTAGACGAGGCTTTAGTAATTTATTTTAAAGCACCCTGCTCTTTTACAGGAGAAGATATTGTAGAATTTCAACTTCATGGTGGTTTTTCTTTGAGTGAAATTTTACTCGATGAGCTTGTTTTAGCAGGTGCGCGCCTTGCTAATCCTGGAGAATTTAGCAAAAGAGCTTGCTTAAATGGCAAAATGGATCTTTTAAAAGCTTTAAGCATACAAGATGCTATCATGTCAAAATCAACAAGTGCTGCAAATATCATAGCAAAAAATATTAAAGGTGATTTAAGTAAATTTTTAAACACCATTCGAATAGACCTTGTTCAAACTCTTGCTTTTGTAGAAACTAGCATTGACTATGCAGATGATGATTTACCGCAAGATCTACTTGATCAAATCATTACTATGTGTGAAAGAAATTCAAAACTTTTAAGCGATATAGTAGATATTTCCTTAAGTAAAAAAGGTCTTATAGATGGCTTTAAAGTTGCTATTATAGGTAAGCCAAATGCCGGAAAAAGCTCATTGTTAAATTCGCTTTTAGCATTTAATAGAGCCATTGTTTCTGATATTGCAGGCACCACAAGAGATCGTATCGAGGAAAATTTAAAAATAGGCTCACATTTAATTAAAATCATCGACACAGCAGGTATAAGAAACGCAGATGATGAGATAGAAAAAATCGGAGTCAACTTAAGTTATGAAAGCATTAAAGAAGCAGATATCATTATAGCTGTTTTTGACGGATCTAAAGAATTTGAAGAAGAAGATAAACATATTTTACAAGCTTTAAAAGATTGTGATAAAAAAATCATTTATGTTTTAAATAAAAGCGATTTGGCTACCGAATTTAAACATGAAATTAGCACTTCTTGTATACGCATTTGCGCCCAAAAAAACACTCAAGCCATTAAGGAAAGTTTAAATGAATACTTAAATACTTTAGATGGCGATAGAATGCTAATTAGCAATACCTTAATACTCAATGCTTGTAAAAATGCTAGTGAAGCTATTTTGCGTGCAAGAGATTTATTAAAGGAAAGTTCTTTAGAACTTTTTGCTTTTGAATTAAATTTAGCCATAGGAGAAATAGCTCAATTTACCAAAAATTTTGAAAGAGATGAAATTTTAGATGCAATGTTTAGTAATTTTTGTTTAGGAAAATAAAAAGGAGATAATTATGGATAAAGAAGTTATAAAACAACACAAAATTAGCGATGAGGAATATCAAGAAATTTTAAATATACTAGGTAGAGAACCTAATTTATTAGAACTTGGAGTGATTTCTGCAATGTGGAGTGAACATTGCTCATATAAATCAAGTAAAAAATACCTTAATGGCTTTCCAACTAAAGCTCCTTGGGTAATTCAAGGTCCTGGTGAAAATGCTGGAGTAATAGATATAGGCAAAGGAATGGCTGCTGTATTTAAAGTAGAAAGTCATAATCACCCAAGTTTTATAGAGCCATTTGCAGGTGCAGCTACTGGTGTGGGTGGAATTTTACGCGATGTTTTTACCATGGGTGCTAGAGTTGTTGCAGGTATGAATTCTTTAAAATTTGGTAATATCCATGATGAAAAAATAGGCAAACATCAAAAATATTTAGTTAAGGGTGTAGTAAGTGGAATTTCACACTATGGTAATTGTATGGGTGTTCCTACTATAGGTGGAGAATGTGCTTTTGATGAGTGCTTTAATGGAAATATCTTAGTTAATGCTTTTGCACTTGGAACTTGCAAAATCGAAGATATTTTTTATGCAAAGGCTGAAGGTATAGGAAATCCTGTAATTTATGTAGGCTCAAAAACTGGTCGTGATGGACTTGGTGGAGCTGTAATGGCAAGCGATAGTTTTAATGAATCTAGCAAAAGCTTAAGACCAACTGTTCAAATTGGTGATCCATTTGCTGAAAAATTATTAATGGAAGCTTGTTTGGAACTTTTCAAAACTGATTATATAGTTGGAATTCAAGATATGGGTGCAGCAGGACTTACTTCAAGCTCTTTTGAAATGGCAGGACGCAGTGGTAGCGGGATGAAACTTTACCTTGATAAAACTCCTATGAGAGAAGAAGGTATGACTCCTTATGAGTTAATGCTAAGTGAATCTCAAGAAAGAATGCTAATTTGTGCTAAAAAAGGCTATGAAGAAAAAGTTATTGAGATTTTTAATAAGTGGGGGCTTGATGCAGCCATTATAGGCGAAGTTACAGATACTGGCAAAATGGAATTATTTTGGCATGATGAATTAGTTGGTCTAATCCCTATTGAACCACTAAGCGAAAAAGCACCTATACTTGATAGACCTGTGGCTAAGCCAAAATACTTAGATGAAATAAAAAACTATCAATTTAAACTTAGCATTCCCACTCAAGAAGCCTTTGAAAAACTTCTTGCAAATGAAAATATCAGCAATAAAGCTTATATTTATGAGCAGTTTGACTCAAGCGTACAAACTAACACCTTAAAAAGCGATGGGGCTTTAGGAGCAAATAGTATTAGAATTAAAGAAAATAATTGCTTGCTTTCTATGGCCATTGAGTGCAACTCAAGATTAAACTATGTAAATCCAAAAATCGGTGCAGCAGCAGCCGTTGCAAGCGCAGGAAGAAAAATAGCATGCTCGGGAGCTAGACCTTTGGCAATTAGTGATTGTTTAAACTATGGCAACCCACAAAACCCTGAAGTAATGTGGCAATTTGCCCAAGGCTGTGAAGGTATTAAACTAGCTTGTAAAGAACTCAATACCCCTGTGGTAAGCGGAAATGTTTCTTTATATAATGAAACCGATGGAGTAAGTATTTTTCCAAGTCCAACCATAGCTTGCGTTGGTATTCACGAAAAAGCAGAAAATGTTTTAAAATCATACTTTAGTAAAGAAACGCAAGCTATTTATTTAATAGGAGAAAGTAAAGGTAGTTTTGGTGGATCTTTGATTGCTAAAGTACTAGATCAAAAAGTCGCAGGAGAGCTTGAAGATATAGATTTTAAAGCAGAATTAAAACTATGGGATTTCTTACTAAAAGCAAACGAAGCAAAGTTACTTGATTGTGCTAATAGCATAGGCATAGGTGGTCTTGCTATGACTTTAGCCAAAATGAGCGCAAAGGCGAATTTAGGTGTAAATGTAAAAACAAATTTTGAAAACAGAAGTTTTATTTTTGAAGAAAGTCCAACTAGAGTTGTAATTGGTGTTAAAAATGAAGAAAATTTTATTGAATTTGCAAACAAAATGAAAATTAATTTTGCAAAACTTGGAATTTTAAATGAAAAAGATTTCGTTTTAGATGATATTAAGATATCTTTAGTAAAACTACAAAAAAATTATTTTGATAAATTTAAAGAATATTTAGGATAGAAATGCTTTTTGTTTTATTAGTATTAGCAATTCTTGCATTTTATTGGTATTATAAAACTTGGGGTAAAGATGATCTTTTAGGCTCTTTCAAAAAAGGAGCTAAAAGCTTCTCTCAAGGCTTTAAACAAGGCTATCATGAAGAAAGGATTGATGGCTTTAAAAGGAGATTAAACTATTATGTTATAGCGCTTTTAGCAAAAATAGCAAAAAGTGATGGTAGAGTTAGCGAGAATGAAGCAAACATGATCTCACAAATTCTTGATTATAATGCTAAAGATAAAAAAGAAAGAGATTTTTTAAAACAATGTTTTAATGAACATAAAAACACTTTAAATGATACTTTTGATATAGCCAAAGAGTTTATCAAAGAAGTGCCTTTACCACAACAAGAAAGAATTAATATTTTAAATGTCTTAGTAGCAATGGCTTTGATTGATGGAGAACTTAACAATACCAAAAAAGATGTCTTAAGAGCTATCATTAGAGCTTTTGAACTTGATGTAAATATACTTGAAAAACTTTTAAACTCTATGCAAACACAAAATACAGGTATGAATTTACAAAAGGCTTGTGAAATTTTAGGCTTAAATGAAAATGCAAACTTACAAGAGCTTAAAAAACGCTATAGAGAACTTGCCAAAAAATACCACCCTGATATTTTAAACGCAAACAATAGTGATGAAGAAAAAATCAAAGAAGGTGTTAAAAAATTTCAAGAAATTAATGAATCATATGAATTTTTAAAACAATATATAGAAAGGAAAAATTAATGAAAGCACTAATTAGTGTGAGTGATAAAGAAGGTGTTGTAGAATTTGCTAGCGAACTTACTAAATTAGGTTATGAGCTTTTATCCACCGGAGGTACTTATAAGCTTTTAAAAGAAAATAATTTACAAGTACAAGAAGTTAGTGAATTTACTCAAAGCCCTGAAATGTTTGAAGGGCGTGTTAAAACATTACACCCAAAAATTCATGGTGGAATTTTATACAAAAGAGAAAATGAAGATCATCAAAAACAAGCCAAAGATTACAACATCGAAAGTATAGACTTGCTTTGTGTGAATTTATATCCTTTCAAAAAAACTACAATTTTAACCCAAGATTTTGATGAGATTGTAGAAAATATCGATATTGGTGGTCCTGCTATGATACGCAGTGGTGCAAAAAACTTTAAAAATGTCATTGTCGTTTGTGATATTTTAGACTATGATAAAATCATACAAGCTTTAAAAGATAATACCTTAGATCTTGATTTTAGAAGAGCATTGATGATCAAAGCTTATGAGCATACAGCAAATTATGATGCTTACATAGCAAATTATATGAATGAGCGTTTTAATGGTGGCTTTGGTGCAAGTAAATTTATCGTAGGTCAAAAAGTGTTTGACACAAGATATGGAGAAAACCCTCATCAAAAAGGTGCTTTATATGAATTTGATGACTTTTTCACACACAATTTTACAACCTTAAAAGGTGAAGCAAGTTTTAACAATCTAACCGATATTAACGCGGCTTTAAATTTAGCAAGTGCTTTTGATAAAGCTCCGGCAGTAGCCATTGTAAAACATGCAAATGCTTGCGGATTTGCCATAAAAGAAAACTTACTCCAAAGCTATATCCATGCTCTTAAATGCGATACCTTAAGTGCTTATGGTGGGGTTGTTGCTATCAATGGAACTTTAGATAAAGAATTAGCGCAAAAAATCAATGAAATTTATATAGAAGTTATTATTGCAGCAAATGTAGACGATGATGCTTTGGAAGTTTTTAAAGATAAAAAGCGTATTAAAATCTTTACACAAAAAACGCCATTTTTAACTAGAGCTTATGATAAATATGATTTTAAACACATAGATGGTGGTTTTGTATATCAAGATAGTGATGAAGTTAAAGAAAATGAATTAAAAAATGCGATTTTAAAAAGCGAAAGAAAAGCTAATGAACAAGAATTAAAAGATCTTGAAATAGCTATGAAAATTGCTGCATTTACTAAATCAAACAATGTAGTTTATGTAAAAAATGGAGCTATGGTAGCCATTGGTATGGGTATGACAAGTCGTATTGATGCAGCTAAAGCAGCTATTAATAAAGCCAAGGAAATGGGACTTGATCTAAATGGCTGTGTTTTAGCAAGCGAAGCTTTCTTTCCATTTAGAGATAGTATAGATGAAGCTAGCAAAATAGGAGTAAAAGCCATCATTGAGCCAGGTGGAAGCATAAGAGATGAGGATATTATTCAAGCTGCTAATGAGTATGGTATCGCATTATACTTTAGCGGCATAAGACACTTTTTACACTAATAAAAGGAGTTTTAAATGTTTAAAAGCATAGGTGCAAAAATATCTTTAGCAATGATTTCTACATTGCTAATTAGTTTTATTATCATGCAGATTATCTTACAAAAAGATTCTCAACAAACTACAGATAGAATCAGCCGTGCACATTTAGATACTTTAAGCACTTCTGTTTTTCAAACATTAAGAATGGCAATGAATTTGGGCGATCCTGCTATTATAGAACAAGCTATAAAAGATGCTGGTGAAATAGAAGGTATAAAAGATATTAAAATTTATCCTTCAAAAAGCACAATTGAGCTCTTTGAAATACAACATTTTACAAAAAGTGATGAGAGTATTATCAACGAGCAATTTAACAAGCCAGAAATTAAAGCCATTGAAATCAATAACGATCAAGGACATTATCTAAGACTTATACGCCCACTTATCGCCAATAAAGGTTGTCTTGCTTGTCATGCTAATGCTAAAGAAGGCGATGTTTTGGGTGTTATGGATATGTATAATGATTTAAAACATGTAGATGATGATTTGGCAAGTTCAGCTAGAACTTATATTATAATCTTTAGCGTTGCTTTACTTTTTACCGTTTTTGCCGTACTTTATATCTTGAAAATAGTTGTAGGTAATCCTGTTTTAGATCTTTTAAAACATGCTAAAGAACTAGCTAGCGGCGATGGAGATTTACGCGCAAGAATTAATATAAAAAGCGCCGATGAAATAGGTAAAGCTTGCACCTACATCAACCAATTTATTGAAAAAATTCAAAATACAGTGATTTCTACTAATGAAAATTCTCAAATGGTAGATAAACAATCTAAACTTTTAAATGCTAATGCACTTGATCTAGCAAATAGAACTAAAGAAGGTCATACAAAAACTGATGAATCTTATCATTTAAGTGAGCAAATTCATACAGAATTACAAGATCTTGCTGAACTTTCAAATAACGCAAATAAAGCCAATACAAAATCTTTTGAAGTTTTAAACACCATGCTTGACTCATTAAATCAAGTAGTAGATAAGGTAAAAGTTGTAGCTGAAAATGAAGATATATTATCTCAAAAAGTAGAAGTTATGGAAAAACAAGCAGAAGAGATTAAAAAAGCTTCTGACATGATGGGAGAAATTGCTGATAAAACCAATCTATTATCTTTAAATGCAGGTATTGAAGCTGCGCGTGCTGGAGAATTTGGTCGCGGCTTTTCAGTTATTGCTGAAGATGTAAGAAATCTTGCTCAAAATTCAGAAGAATTTTTAAAAAATATTGCCATCGTAACCAAACAATTGGTAGATAGTATCAATGAAGTTTCTAAAGAGTTAAAACACAATGCTAACGAAATTAACTCTTTAAATCAAGATGCAAAAGAACTTGTAGAAGGAACCAATGAAGTAAAAGTTTGCAATGAAAATGCAAGAGATTTAGCAAATGCTTGCATGCAAAAAATTTCAAGTACACAAGAAACTTTACAATCTTTGCTTGATAAAATGCAAGAAACGGTAAAATTAAGTGATAAAAATGAAGAGATTTCAAAAATTTTATTAGATGTTGCTCATGAGTTAAATATAGTTTGTCAAAATTTAGAGGATGAATTAAAACATTTTCATGTATAAATCAAAGGAGTATAAAAATGAAAAAAATAATCACATTAAGTATAGCGAGCTTAGCTATTTTTAGTGGGTGTTCTGTGGCAAATTTAAGTGTTGATGATTTACAAAACAAAGAATTTACTATAAGTTCTTATGAAGCTAATGGAAAAAACCATGAACTTCCTCAAAATACTAAAGCAAGCATTAGTTTTAATAATAAAGATAAAAGAGTTTTTGGTGTATCAGGATGTAATAGATTTTTTGGAAACTATAAAGATCAAGGAAGTAGTATCAAAATAGAAGATAATCTTGCTTCGACAAAAATGCTTTGTGATCAAGAATCTATGAAATTTGAAAACGACTTCTTAAGATATTTTAATGGAGAATTTCAAATTATTAGTGATGATGATGGAATTATTTTAGAAAATAAGAAAATGAAAATTTATTTAAAATAAGCCTCTAGGCTTATTTTAAATGCTCTAATATATTCTCACAAACCATTCTAGGTTCTTTTGCCTTATAAATAGGTCTTCCAACCACGATAAAATCTGACAGATTATCCTTAGCACACTGTATATCAGCTACTCTTTTTTGATCATCTAAATTTTCTTTAAAAGGACGAATTCCAGGAGTTAGTGTAATAAAATTTGCATTTGTATTTTCTTTAATCAATAAGCTCTCATATACCGAACAAACCATACCATCAAGACCGCTTTCATAGCTAATTTTAGAAAATTCCTTAACAGCTTGTTTGATATCTTGTTTGTATATACTAAAAAATTCTTGCTCATCAAAACTAGTTAAAGCAGATACAGCAAGCACCAAAGGTCTTTTGCTTAAAACACTTAAACGCTCCATAATCATACACATAGCACTTTTACCTGCACTTGCGTGGATATTAAACATATCCACATCAAGCTTAGCAAGCTCTTCACAAGCATCTGCCATGGTATTTGGTATATCATAAAGCTTTAAATCTAAAAAGATTTTAAAATCATCCACTTTTTTAATCGCCTCTAAAAGCTTTGCTCCATCTCTTAAATATGATCTAAGCCCTATTTTAACCCAAAGATCTAAACCTTTTAATTCTTTAGCCAAACTAATACACTCATCATAACTTGACACATCAAAAGCCACACAAAGTTTCATTGCTTTTCCTTGTTAATTTTATCCAACACCCCGTTGATAAATTTAGGAGCATTATCTCCTGCCATTTCTTTTGCAAGCTCTATAGCCTCGTTAATGATAATCGCTTTTTGTGTAGAAGTAAATAAAATCTCATAAGTACCTAAACGCAAAATGGCCTTTTCTATACTAGCTACTCCATCTAATTTGTGCTCTTTTAAACACTCATTGATTTTCTCATCAAGCAAAGTAAGTTGCTCATTGATACCATCATATAAATCTAGAGTGAATTTTCTTTGGTCATTGCGAATTTTTTTCTCATCTAAAAATTCATTGATAAAATCTTTATTTTCTTGATTTAGCTGTGCTGCATAAAGCAAAGAAACTATACTTTGTCTTACTTGGTGTCTAGTAGCCATTTTAAGCCTTAATTTTTTGGATTAAATTAAGCATTTCAACCACAGTATGCATAGCTTCAAAGCCCTTATTACCTGCTTTACTACCTGCTCTTTCTATGGCTTGCTCTAAGGTATCAGTTGTTAAAACTCCAAAACTCACAGGCACATTAGCTCCAAGCCCTACACTTGCTATACCTTTAGTAGTTTCAGCTGCTACATAATCAAAATGTGGTGTACTTCCACGAATTACTGCTCCAACACAACAAATTCCATCAAATTTTTTACTCTCACAAGCTTGTTTTAATGCAAAAGGAATTTCAAAAGCACCTGGCACTAAGATAAGACTTAAGTTTTCTTCCTTGCCCCCATGTCTTAAAAAAGCATCTTTAGCACCTTCAACTAAACGATCTGTGATGATATGATTAAATCTTGCATTGATAATCGCAATTTTCTCATCACCTTTTAAACTTAAATTTCCCTCTATTATCTTCATAATTTTCCTTTTTTAAATGATTTCTTGAATTTTTAAAAGCGTATTTACGCAGTTTTTAAGTCTTGAAAGATCAAGCATATTTGGTCCATCGCATAAAGCTTTGCAAGGATCAATGTGCGTTTCAAAGAAAAATCCATCTACGCCTACACTAGCAGCAGCTCTTGCTAATGGCTCTACAAATTCACTTTTACCTCCACTACTTCCACCATTTGCTCCTGGCATTTGCACACTATGAGTAGCATCAAAAATAACTGGAGCATATTTTCTCATGATAACCAAACTTCTCATATCTACAACCAAATTTCCATAGCCAAAACTCGAACCTCTCTCAGCTACAAAAACTCCATTTTCTTTGGCTATTTCAAAACCTTCTTCATTAATGCCTCTAGTTTGTAAAATTTTAGCTACACTGTATTTAATATCCTCAGGATTTAAAAATTGCCCTTTTTTTACATTTACCTTGGCTTTTGTTTTAGCAGCAGCCACTAATAAATCAGTTTGCCTGCATAAAAAGGCAGGAATTTGTAAAACATCTACAACCTCAGCCGCAACACTCGCTTGAGAACTCTCATGAATATCAGTAAGAATTTGCATGCCAAATTTATCTTTCACTTTTTGCAAAATTTCCAAGCCTTTTTCAAGACCTGGTCCTCTAAAACTATTAATACTAGTTCTATTTGCTTTATCAAAACTTGATTTAAAATAAAAATCAATTCTATCATCTTTTAAAAAGCATTCAAGCTCTTGTGCAACTTTAAAAACAAGTTCTTCATTTTCTATTACACAAGGACCTGCTATTAGTATCATTTTTTTCATTATTTTTCCTTATTTTTATTATTTTACTTTATTTTTTTCATTTTCTTCAAGCGGAAAAACGCAATTTAAAATAATAGCCGTAATCCCACCTGCTGCAATCCCTGAAGAAAATAAAGTTTTAAACCACATTGGCATAAATTCTAAAATATCAGGATTATTAGAAACTCCAAGCCCTATACCCAAACTCATAGCTATGATGATAATAGAACGACGATTTAGATTTTCCTTAGAAATAATCCTAACTCCCGTTGCAGCTATAGTACCAAACATTACTAAAGTTGCTCCACCTAAAATAGGCTCTGGAATTTGTAAAGTAATATCAGCCACAATAGGAAATAAACCCAAAATCATCAACATAAAAGCTACAATAAATCCAACATATCGACTTGCAACACCTGTTAAAGCTATAACGCCATTATTTTGCCCAAAACATGAATTTGGAAAAGTATTAAAAAAGGCTGAAACAAAGGAATTAAAACCATTAGCCAAAACCCCACCTTTTAATCTTTTTGCATAAAGTTCGCCTTTAACTGGCTGATTTGAAACTTCACTAGTAGCACTAATATCGCCGATAGTTTCTAAAGAAGTTACCATAAAAACTAAAATCAAAGGTAAAATAAGATTATAATCAATACTCAAACCATAATGTAAAGGATCGGGTAAAAACACTAAAGGTAAATTTTCATTAAAATTAAAGGTAAAATTTTCAAAAGTCATAGCCACTAAAAGCCCTATTATCATAGCTATAAATAAAGAAGAAATTCTTATATAGGCATTATTGAAACGATTTAAAACAATAATACTTAAAATCACAACTCCGGCTAATAATAAATTTTGCAAAGAACCAAATTCACCACTTACCTTAGCCGCAAATCCACCTCCTGCACTCACAAGGCCAACATTAATCAAACTAAGACCTATAATCATCACAACTATACCTGAAACCAAAGGCGAAATCACTCTTCTAATAAAAGGTAAAATTTGTGAAATAATCATTTCAGTAGTAGAACAAAGCATTAAAGTGCCAAAAATGGCTCCAAGCATTGCTTCTTGCGATAAACCATTATTTTTTAAAACAAGCCCACCTAAAATAATAGGTGCAACAAAATTAAAACTAGTCCCTTGAATAGATAAAAGTCCACTCCCTATAGGACCCCAAGTTTTAATCTGCAAAAGCGAAGCAACACCTGAAGCAAAAAGCGACATACAAATAATTCTAGCCGTATTAGTATCATCTATTCCAAGTCCTTTGCAAATTAACAAAGCAGGTGTAATCACAGCCACAAACATAGCCATTAAATGCACTAATGCAGCAAAAAATGCCTTAGCAAAAGGTGGTCTATCTTCTAAACCATAAATTAAATCTGTTTTATTTTCCATTTTTCTTTCCTTTTGTTTGCTTACTAACCAAAATAATTCCTCCTAAAATAATGCTAAAAATTCCTATAAAAACCATTAAGCTAGGAAATTCATCTCCTAATAATATGCCCAAAAATAAAGTAAAAACTACATCTATATAGCTAACTCCCGCAACAACTCCTGCCTTTTTTGCTACTCCATAAGCTTTAGTAACATGAATTTGATACATTGCTCCAAAAATTCCCATCAAAACAATAAAAATCCAAGCTTTAAGACTAGGCATAACAAAAGGAGCAATTAAAAAATCAAGCTCTTTTATTTCATAAAAAGAACCTACAATCATAGACATTAAAGGCATCAAAGTACCAATTAAAACAAAAGATAAAGCTATAAATGGCGCTGGGTATGATTTTCTAAGCTCTCTTACGCTAGTTAGCGCCAAGGCTGCACAAAAACCGCTTAAAATTCCTAAAATACTATTTTTTAAATCAAAACCTGAATGCGTAGTGCTATCTGTAAAAGGCTGACAGATTAATAATACTCCTATAAAAGCAATCAAAATCCCAAAACAAGCTTTTAATCCCAAACTTTCTTTAAAAAACAAAAAAGCAATCAAAGCTATAAAAATAGGTGCTGTTTTTTGAAAAGCAAAAGCCCCACCTAACGAAATATTAGAAACATTATAAAAGAAAAGATATAAAGCGATCGTTCCTATAATACCTCTAAAAATAAGCAGTCCAAGATGTCCGCCACTTTTATGAAAATTTAATTTTGAAAGCGCATAAAGCATAAAAGCTGTGCCTATAATATTTCTAAAAAACATAATTTCAATCGATGATAATTCTTCACTAAGAATTTTTGCACAAGCACCTACAAATGCAAATTCTATAGAAGCAATAATCATAAAATATATACCTAAATTCTTTTTAACTATTCTTAACATATAAATTCCATATAAAATTCCTGTTATTTTAGTCTTTTTTTGCTTAATTTTAAGGCAATTTTTATATAATCACAAATAAAAATTTAAAAAATGAGTATTAATGCAAAGTATTATTTTAATAGGAAAACCAAATGTTGGCAAATCAAGTCTTTTTAATAGACTTGCAAGAAAGCGCATTGCAATAACTAGTGACATAAGTGGAACTACAAGAGATACTAATAAAATAGAAGTAGAAATTGATGGCAAAAAAGCTTTGTTGATAGATAGCGGCGGGCTTGATGAGAGTAATGAGCTTTTTAAAAATGTCAAAGCAAATTCGCTTAAAGCTGCTAAAAATAGTGATATTATCTTTTATATGGTGGATGGAAAATTTTTACCTGATGATGAAGATAAAGCTTTTTTTTATAAAATGAAAAAACTCAACAAACCCATAGCTTTAGTAATCAATAAAGTCGATAACAAAAAAGATGAGGAAAGATCTTGGGAATTTTCTAATTTTGGAGTAAAAGAAGTTTTTAATATCTCTGTAACACATAATATAGGCATTGATGAGCTTTGTATGTGGGCTAGTAAGTTTTTAGATGAAAGTTATTTAAATGCAGATGAAGAAGAAGACTTTGAAAGTTATTTAGAAAATTTTGATGAAAATAGCGGAGATTTTAAGCTAAAAACTATTAATGAAAATCATATTAAAGTGGGAATTATCGGCAGGGTTAATGTAGGAAAATCAAGCCTTTTAAATGCTTTAGTAAAAGAAGAACGTAGCGTGGTAAGCGATATAGCAGGCACTACAATTGATCCTGTTAATGAAAGCATTATGCATAAAGATAAAATCATCGAATTTGTAGATACTGCGGGTATTAGAAAACGCGGGAAAATACAGGGTTTAGAGCGTTATGCACTTAATAGAACTGAATATGCCCTAGCCAATGCTCAAATTGCACTTTTAGTACTTGACGCAGCTGAAGGTTTTAACGAACTTGATGAGCGTATCGCAGGGCTTGCTGCTAAACATTGTTTAGGTGTGATTATCGTACTTAATAAATGGGATAAAAGCGAACTTGATTTTGATAAAACTTTAAAAGAATTAAAACTAGATCGTTTTAAATTCCTAGCTTATGCGCCCGTTGTAAGCGTATCAGCTTTAAGTGGAAAAAGAATACATGTGCTTTTGGATAAAATTTTAGAAGTTTTTGCAAATTTCACCCAAAAAATTCCAACAGCAAAATTAAATGCTTTGGTAGAAGAAGCCACAAGAGCCCACCCGCTACCACATGATTATGGTAAATTAGTGAAAATTTATTATGCGGTTCAATACGACTTAGCACCTCCAAAAATAGCTCTAATTATGAATAGACCAAAAGCTTTACATTTTAGTTATAAACGATATTTACAAAATCAAATTAGAAAACAATTTAACTTTGAAGGTGTACCTTTAATTTTAGCTTCAAGAAAAAAAGGTAGCAAAGATGAGCAAGAAAACTAACCTCCTTTTTGTAGGATTTATGGGCTGTGGTAAAACAACTATAGCAAGGGTTTATGCAAAAAAATATGATAAATTCTTTTTAGATACAGATGTTTTAATCAAAGAAAAATTTAATCTTGAAATTAGTGAATTTTTTAAAACATATGGAGAAAAAAAATTTCGCAAAGAAGAAAAAAAACTTGTTTCGTTTTTAACTTATGTGCAAAATTGTTCTATTGCAAGCGGTGGTGGCTTCATAGAACAAAAAAAAATAAAAAATATTGGTACTATCGTTTACTTAAAAGCAAGTTTTGATTATCTCTTGCAAAGACTAAATAAAGAAGAATTGGCCACAAGACCCTTATTTTCAAACACAAACAATGCTAAAATACTATTTGATCAAAGAATCAAAAAATATGAAAAAAAAGCAAATATCATTATAAACATTGAAAACAAAAATATCCAAGAAATAATTAAAGAAATCAAAAAAGAGGTAAAATGAGAATTATTACAGGATTACAGCCAAGTGGGGATTTACATATAGGAAATTATTTTGGCTCTATAAAACAAATGCTAAATATGCAAGAAGAAAATCAAATGTATATGTTTATAGCAAACTATCATGCTATGACTTCAAATTTTAATGGAGAAAAACTTAAACAAAATTCACTCAAAGCTGCGGCAGCTTTTTTAAGTTTAGGAATTGATCCACAAAAAAGCGTATTTTGGTTACAAAGTGATGTAAAAGAAGTGATGGAGCTTTATTGGATTCTTTCTCAATTTACCCCAATGGGACTTTTAGAAAGAGCACATAGCTATAAAGATAAAATTGCCAAAGGTTTAAATGCCAACCATGGACTTTTTTCTTACCCTGTTTTAATGGCTGCAGATATTTTACTTTTTAATGCTCAAGTAGTTCCTGTAGGTAAAGATCAAATTCAACACGTTGAAATAGCAAGAGATATAGCTTTAAAAGTAAATAATGAATGGGGTGAAATTTTTACCCTACCTCAAGCTAAAGTTAATGATGAAGTTGCAGTAGTACCTGGTACTGATGGAGCTAAAATGAGCAAGTCTTATCAAAACACAATCGATATTTTTAATACACCAAAAGCTATTAAAAAACAAATTTCTTCTATTGTTACAGATAGTACAGCTTTAGAAGATCCAAAAGATTGGCAAAATTGTAATGTATTTAAAATCGCAAAATTGTTTTTAGACAAAACAAAACAAGAAACTTTAAAAAGTCGTTATGAAAAAGGTGGCGAAGGTTATGGGCATTTTAAAATGTATTTAAATGAAATCATTAGTGAGTATTTTGCCTCGGCTAAGGAAGAATATGAAAAATTACTAGCTAATCCTTCTAAAATCGATGAGATTTTAGAATTTGGAGCAAGCAAAGCAAAAAAACAAGCCCGAGAAACAATGGAAAAAATTTATGCTAAAATAGGACTATAAAAGGAGTTAGAATGTTAGATTTAAAACTTTTGCAAAATAATTTTGATGAAATTGCGCAAAAACTAAAAGCTAAAAAAGTAGATGAAAATTTACTCAAAGAACTTAGCGACTTATTTATAAATTTAAAAAAAGAAAAAGCACTTTTGGAAGAATTTCAAGCTTTTCAAAATAAATTTAGTAAAGAGCTTGCAACAGCACAAGATAAAGAAAGCTTAAAAGCGCAACTAAGCCAAAATAAAGAAAAAATCAATACTCAGTCAAAAATCGTTAGCACGCTAGAAGAAAAACTAGAACAAATTGCCCTAGCAATACCAAATATCCCTGATGATTGCGTGCCTTTTGGAAAAGATGAAGATGAAAATATAGAATTAAAAAAAGTTCTAACACCTCCTAGTTTTGATTTTGAAATCAAAGAACATCATGATTTGGGAGAAAAATTAAACTGGCTTGATTTTGCAAGAGGGGTTAAAATCTCACAAAGTCGTTTTTGTGTGCTTAAAAATGAAGGAGCTTTACTAAGTAGAGCCTTGGTAAATTATATGATTGATTTTAATAGAAGTAGAGGTTTTGAGCTAGTCAATGTACCATTTTTAGTAAATAGCGCAACCATGTATGGCACAGGACAGCTTCCTAAATTTAAAGATGATATGTATAAGGTAGAAAATGATGATTTATATCTCATCTCAACTTCTGAAATTCCTGTAACTAATCTTTATTCTAATGAAATTTTAACTCAAGAAGAACTACCCTTAAAAATGACCTGCTATAGTGCTTGTTTTAGACAAGAAGCAGGAAGCGCGGGTAGAGATACAAGAGGTATTATAAGACAACATCAATTTGAAAAAGTAGAGCTTGTTAGTATATGCAAACCTGATCAAAGTGAATTAATGTTTGAAGAAATGTTAAATTGCGCTAGTGATTTACTAAGCTCTTTGGGTCTAGCACATAGGCATTTAATGCTTTGCACGGGAGATTTGGGCTTTTCTGCTGCGAAAACAGTAGACTTAGAAGTATGGCTTCCATCGCAAAACAAATACCGTGAAATTAGCTCTGTGTCAAATTGTAAAGATTTTCAAGCAAGACGTGCAAAGATCCGCTTTAAAAACGATAAGGGCAAAAATGAATTAGTTCACACACTTAATGGTTCTTCGCTAGCTGTTGGTAGAACCTTAGTAGCTATTATGGAAAATTATCAAGAAAAAGATGGAAATATAAGAATTCCTGATGCATTAAGAAAATACTTTTAAGAGAAAACATGGCCGAAGAAGTAACACCTAAAGAACAAGATAATCAAGAAAAAGCTTTTTCAGATATTGATGAAAATCCAGGAGTGGAAGAACAAACTATCCCTCCTGGCACAATACCTCCTGAATTAGAGAAAGAAGAAAGTACTTTTCAAAGAGTAGAGGAAGAACCTCAAACATTACAACCTGAAGAAAAGAAAAAGCTTTTTGATAAAAAATTTCTTATTTTGATTTCAACACTTGGTGCTCTTGCTCTAATTTTACTTATTATTTTAGTTTTACTTCTTGTTTTTAAAGAAGATAAAAAAGTAATCACAAATAATCCAATTTTAGAAGATAATGTTAGTACAAGTATCACAAAGGTGAAACAATCTGCTTTAGATCTTGTAGTACAAAAGGCAAATTTATTATATGAAAAAGGTGATATAGAAAGTGCTTTAGAGCTTTATAATAATATTAATATTTTCAATCAATCTTTATCAAGTTATAATCTTGGTGTAGCTCAAATGAAACAAAAAGATTATATTAGTGCTGTTGAGAATTTCAAACAATCTTTAGAATTAGAAGAACACAAAGTTGCAGCAGCTATTAATATAGCTGTGTGTTATTTTAATCTGGGCGATAAAGAGAAATTTAAATATTATCTTGATTTAGCAAGAGTACATTTACCACAAGATTCTAAATCTTCTTTGTATGATTATTATCTAGGATTAATTAATTACTATCAAGGATTTTATCCAGAGGCTTTACAAATGTTCATGCGTTCAAGTAATATCAACAGCTATCAAGGGGAGTCTTATTACCTTGGGGCAAAAATTTACGCATTATTAAAATCTGATCAAAATGCCATTAATCTTTTGCAAAAGCAACAAGATTATGAAGCAAGCTTACCCTTAGGTTTATTATATGCAAAACTGGGAGAATATAAAAAAGCTAAAGAATATCTTGAAAAAGCATCAAAAATAGAAAATCAAGCCATAAGAAGCAAAATGGCTCTAGCTTTAGTAGAATTAAAAACAGGCCAATTTGACAATGGTGCACAAATTTTAAAAACTTTATATGTAAAAGATAGAGCTATTGGCTCAAAATACTATAACATAAAAACAAGACTAAAAAGAAATTTTTCAAATATTGATATAGCGCAGCAACATTTTGCCAAAAGTTTAATCACAGGAAAACAACAAATTTATGATTTACTTTTTTATTTTTCACCTTATCGCGTTTTTGATATAAAACAAAGCATGGAACTCATCACAAAAGCTGATTTGGGAAATTTCATACAAGGGTATGAGTATGAAAATGAATTGCTTGTTAAAAGCAAAGCTTTATCAGGCGTTAATGTGGAATTATCTCATGCTATCAATCTAGCTTTTAATTTTCATCTAAGAGAAGCAAATCAAGAATTTAAAAATTTAAGTGAAATTTATCATGCTCATGATGTAATTCATTATAATCTTGCTTTAACTTATGCACAACTGCAAGATTATAATAATGCATATAAACATTTTTCAACTGCTTATCATTTAAATCCAAAAAATTATATTGCAGGTATTTTTGCCATATATTGCATGGATTTAGTAAAAAAAGATTATACCAAACTTGCTAATGAACTTTTGGAAAATTTACAAGCAGATAATAATATCGATCAAAATCATAATATCTATAAATATTTACTACATCTAGTTAAAAGTGACTTTACTGCTATGATTCCTTATTTAGATAACCTTTCAAATAGCAAAAATACTCCTTTAGAATTAATGTTTGCTATAGTAGCTGCTAATGGCAATAATCTTGAAATTTTAAGAAATCAAAAAATAAAAGAATTAAAAGATTTACTCGGTGAGGATATTATTAGCAATATTTTATATTTTAATTCTAAAAACACAAATCTTGATATTAAAGAGTATGCCAAACAAGCACAAATGTATTTTTTAACAACCAAGCTTGATTATAATTCTTTATTTGGTGGAGCTGGTATAGTTAAAGACAGCTATGTGACACTTATGCAAATTACAGGCTTGTTAAATCATGTTAGAAATGACATAAAAAAAAGACTTGCTATGAGTAATAAAAATTCCATCGGACTGATTTTTGCTCTAGCTTATGTTGATATTTTTGCTAAAGAATACCAAGAAGCATATACGCTTTACAATATCTTAATAGATGATTATAAAATCAAAGATGCACAAACTTTATTTTTAGCCGCAGTAGCAGCGATAGGTTCTAATAATCCAAATTCAGCCATAGCTTTACTAGAGCTTGCAAAATTAGAAAATGAAGAAACCTTAGAAGCAAGACTTGCACTAGGACTATTATATCATGAAGTCCAAAATTTAGAACCTGCTATGTTTCAATATGAAAAAGTAGGGAATAATTTTGAAAGTAAATTTTTTACTTTTGATATTAAAAATTAGTATTTTCATAAAATAAGAAAATACTAATTAACTATCAAAAAATATAATTATAAATTACAAATTAGATTATTATAAAATATACATGAGATTAACTTTATGAAGTGGCTCCGGATGTAGGATTCGAACCTACGACCAATCGGTTAACAGCCGACTACTCTACCGCTGAGCTAATCCGGAACATCAATAAATAAGAAATGATATTATATAAGAAAAAAACTTTTTTGTCAAGATTTTTTATAAAAAATTACGCTTTTTTGTAAAATTTTACTCCTGCTAAATTTTCTACAACAACTTTTCGTTCTTTAATTAATTTTTCTAATATATCTTTACTATGCTGACTAAATTTGTTTTCTATGTCAAATTCACTTTGCGCTCTAAGCTGCAGCATCTTCAGGAGCTCTTGGATATTAAAATCAATTTTTTCACCTTTGTAATAATGTTTAGCAAGCACAACAGGCACACTAGTGATATACATACTTAATTCTTCCAACTTTTCCAAAGATATACCTTTAACAGGATACGCAGGTGGTCTATCTATAGTGCTAAAATCCACTCTTGATGGTCTTATCTTGTCAAATGCCTCATTTAAAGCCAACATCTCATCTTTGTTATCATTCAATCCCTTGACAATTAAAACTTCCATAACAAGCTCACCCAAAAATTTCTCTCTAAAGGTGATCATTTGTTCTATCATTGTTTCAAGTTTTATTTGCTTTAAAGCCCTATCAACTCTATAAAAAGTTTTTTCCATTGCACTATCAAGACTAAATTTAACTACATCAATATACATTAAAGCATCAAAAATATCCGAATTTAAAACTCCACTACCATTGCTTAGGATTAAGAGTTTTTTATCTTGTTTTATTTTATTTAATTCATAAACTAATTCTTTTAAATGAGGATATAAAGTAGGCTCACCATTTGCAGTTAATGTTAAAAAGTCAAATTGCACATTACTTTTCAATACACTTTGTACTTCATCGATAATATTTTTTATTTTAGGATAAATTAAAGATTTTTCCAAAGGTTTTGCAGCTTGTAATTCACAATAAACGCAGTCAAAATTACATTGTTTTTGATTTGGACTTAAATCAATTCCCAATGAAAGTCCAAATCTTCTTGAACTTATAGGCCCAAAAGTTATTTTATTCACTTTTTAGATTTCTCTTGAACTAACTTGATAAAATATTTAGCATTATCAACAGGAATATCAGGTAAAATTCCATGTCCGAGATTAAAAATATGTGCACTATCTTGCATAATATTTAAAATTTTATCCACACCTTGTTCAATAGCTTTTTTATCATAGAGTCTGCAAGGCTCCATATTACCCTGCAAAGTATATTTAGCGCCTAGTTTTTCCTTAGCCAACTCTAAAGGGGTACTCCAATCTACTCCAAAGACATCAAAATTTCCATTTATATCATCTAAGAACCCACTTACCCCTTTAGGAAATAAAATCACAGGAATATGCGGATATTTTTCCTTTATAAAATCAGCAATTTCAAGCATATATTTAAAAGAAAACTCAAAAAACATTTCTTTTTCTAAAGCACTTGCCCAACTATCAAATACCTGTATAGCATTAGCACCTGCTCTAATTTGCTCTTGAATATAATACTTTAAAACAAAAGTAAGTTTAGATAAAATTTGATGTAAAAATTCAGGATTTTGATAGACTAATTTTTTACACTTTGCATAATTTTTACTACTACCACCCTCTATCATATAAGTAGCAATAGTCCAAGGACTTCCACAAAAACCAATCAAAGCTTTATCTTGTGTAAGTTTTTCTCTAGTAAATGCTAGTGCATCATAAACATAAGAAAGATTTTTAATGCTTTTTTCAACATCTAATCTTTCCAATTCTTCTTTTGTTTTAATAGGATTTGAAAATATAGGGCCCTCGCCTTTTTCAAATTTTAAATCCATACCCATTTCTAAAGGTACTACCAAAATATCTGAAAAAATAATAGCTGCATCAACACCCAAAATATCTACTGGTTGTAAGGTAACTTCACTCGCTTTTTTATAATCTTTACAAAGTGATAAAAAATCTCCAGCACTTGCTCTAACCTGCATATATTCAGGTAAATATCTTCCTGCTTGGCGCATCATCCAAATTGGAGTATAAGAGGTTGGCTTTTTAAAACATGCATCAATAAAAATCATTTTTATTCCTTATTTTAATGATCACTTTTGTGTAAAAAATAAAGTCCTATACAAAGAGCTAAAATAGAACCTGCAAGATAAGTCATATCCAAAACCGTATTTAGTTGCATTTGCAAAATTCTTTGGAAAAAATTTACAACTAAAACCATAATAATAACTTTTGCAAGTTTATCTTTTAGTTGATCTAAACTGTGCACCTCTAAAACTTTTGACTGTTTAGTTTGTTTAAATTCTTCTATTTCACTAATAAAAAGTTCATAAATTCCAAAAGAAAATATAAATAAAACTAAAGCCATTAAATATAAATCTACAGCCCCTATAATCAAACCAACAATATCTTCATGCAAATCCACCGTAGAATTAGGCAACATAAAATACTCAAATACATATTTTAAAACTTTAATCACATCATAACTTGCAATAAAAAATAAAACAAAAGCTCCTATAAGGCCAAAAATTACAGGCAAAATAGTGACTAAACGACTCTTAACCAATAAATTCTCAAAAAATCTTTCTAGCATTCTTCTCCTTTTAAACTAACTCTAGCCATTTTTGTGCAATACGCACTGCATTTGTAGCAGCTCCTACACGAATTTGATCAGCCACGCACCATAAGTGTAAAATATTTTTATGATTAATATCGCGTCTAATTCTTCCTACATAAGTTTCATTAGTATCGCTTGTAAAAAGTGGCATAGGATATTTTTTATTTTCTACATCATCAATCACAACAACACTTGGTGCTTTAGAAAGTATCTCTCTAACCTTAGCAACATCAACATCTTTTTCAAAATGCATAGTAATAGCTTCACTATGACTTCTAAGCACAGGAACTCTTACGCAAGTTGCTGAAATTTCAAGTTTTTTATGCAATATTTTTTGCGTTTCATTTACCATTTTTAATTCTTCTTTAGTGTAGCCATTTTCACTAAAAACATCAATTTGAGGAATTAAATTTAAAGCTAAGGTATATGGAAAAGTTTTTGCCTCAAATTCATCTAATTTAAAAGCAAAAAAACTTTGCATTCCTTGAACTAATTCTTCCATACCTTCTTTACCTGCACCACTTGCTGCTTGATAAGTACTTACATCTACTCTTTTTAGATTAAATACATCATCAAGTGGTTTTAAAACATGCACCATTTGTATAGTAGAGCAATTTGGATTAGCAATAATTCCTGTTTTTTCCCAATCTTTAATATCTTCGCTATTGCATTCAGGAACTACCAAAGGAACATTTTCATCCATTCTAAAATGACTAGTATTATCAATCACTACAGCACCACACTCTACTGCGTATTTTGCATACTCAGCACTTATGTTTCCTCCGGCACTAAAAAAAGCAATATCTACAGGATTTTCTTTAAAAACATTTGGAGTTAATTCTTTTACTTTATAACTTTTTCCTCTAAATTCTACTTCACTACCTGCGCTTTTTGCACTTGCTAATGGTAAAATACTTTCAACCGGGAAATCAAGCTCATCCAAAACATTTAAAAGCTCTTCTCCAACTGCTCCAGTTGCACCTACAATGGCTATTTTTTTCATCATCCATCCTTTTTAAGTAATATTGTATTTTTTCATTTTTTCACTAAAAATTTTCTCACTCATCCCTATAAGCTTAGCTGCTTCTGCAATATCTTGCGAATTTTTTAAAGCTTCTAAAATCAATTCTTTTTCAAGATTTTTAATATCTTTACTTTTTCTACTTTCTAGGAATAAATCTTGAGCGCTAATCTCATCATTTTCACTTAAAATACAAGCTCTTTGTATAATAGAAATCAACTCTCTAATATTACCTGGAAAATCATAAGCTAATAGAGCACATTGTGCTTCTTGACTTAAAGTTTTTTCATTAAAATCGTATTCTTTACATGTATCAAGTAATACCTTTTGTGCAATTTGCAAAATTTCTTCTTGACGCTCTCTTAGTGGTGGTATATTAATAGGAATAGTATTAAGCCTATAATATAAATCTTGTCTGAATTCATTATCTGCAATCTTTTTTTCTATATGAGCATTAGTTGCACTAATAATTCTTACATCAATCTTTATACTCTTAGTGCTTCCTAATCTTGTAATTTCTTTTTCTTGTAAGGCTCTTAATAATTTTGCTTGAATTTCATAAGGCATTTCACCTATTTCATCTAAAAACAAAGTGCCTTCATTAGCGAGCTCAAACAACCCTATTTTAGTAGTATTAGCATCGGTAAATGCACCTTTTTCAAAACCAAAAAGCTCACTTTCTATCAAATTTGATGGAATTGCTGCCATATTAATTGCTACAAAAGGCTTTTGTGCTCTTTTTGAATTTTTATGCACAAAATTTGCAAAAACTTCTTTACCCACCCCACTTTCTCCAAAAAAAAGCACACTCGCATCTGTCTTAGCAGCCTTAGTAGCCAATTTTAAACAATCTTCTAAAGCTTTAGAAGTGCCATAAAAATCTTGATTTTCTTCTTTTTTGATAGTCTTTTTATTTGTTTTTTTAGAAGTCTTTTCTTGAATTATTTTTGCGCGTTTTATCGCAGTTACTAAAGTATTAATATCAAATGGTTTTACTAGAAAATCTTTTACTCCAAGTCTTACTGCTTCTATGGCACGATTTAGCGTTGCATTACCTGTAATAATAATAAAATCATATTTATTCTCACAAGCTTGCACAAATTCAATACCATCCATACCCGGCATATTAATATCTGTAATAATCAAATCAACATCATCATTTAGTTTTTTTAAAGCTTCAGTTGCTGATTTATAAGATTTTATAGCAAATTCTTCATACTCACTCAAAGCAATTTCGAGTGATTTTCTCATATTTATATCATCTTCAACTATAACTAAATTCATTTCAAACCTTAAGCTAAAATACCCTTTTTAGGACCACTTTTACCATGACATTCTTTATATTTTTTACCACTACCGCAAGGACAAGGTGAATTTCTAGGCACTTTAGTAATTTGTGCTTCACCATTTTCATCAACACCACTTTCTGTAGTACTAGCTAAAAACTGCTCGTTTTGTTCATGGCTTTTTTCTTCAAAATTCTGTGCTTCTTTTTGAGTAAAAACTACATTAAATAACAATTTCAAACTATCAAATTTAACACGCTCAACAAGCTCCATGAAAAGATTATAGCTTTCTTTTTTATATTCTACTAAAGGATCTTTTTGATTATAACTTCTTAAACCTATACCAGTTTTTAAAATATCCATTTGGTATAAATGCTCTCTCCATAGATTATCCAAAATTTGAAGATATAGAATTCTTTCAATTCTTCTGGCTTCCTTATCTTCAATAATATTCATTTTATCTTTGTAAGCTTTTTCTAAAATTTCACTTAATTTATTTTCTGCTTCAATTACACCTAAATCTTTAAAATCAGCTTCACTAAGCTCAAGATTACACTCATAATTTACTTTTTGCTTTAAGCTTTCAAAATGCTTAACATCATCTTCAAGTTCTGCATTTAGATAAATTTGGCTTACTAAGTGATTACTATACTCAGCAATATTTTTTAAAATTTTATCTTGCAAGTCAAATTCTTCATCTAACAATTCATTTCTATAATTATAAATAGTCTTTCTTTGTTCATTTGCCACATCATCATATTCAAGCAAATGTTTTCTGCTCTCAAAATGCAAGCTTTCAACTTTTTTTTGCGCATTCTCAACAGCTCTTGTAACAATACGACTTTCTATATGCTCGCCCTCTTCTATACCTAATCTTTCCATGATATTTTTTATGCGGTCACCACCAAAAATTCTCAAAAGATTATCCTCTAAACTTAAGTAAAATCTACTTACACCAGGATCACCTTGACGCCCTGCACGACCACGAAGTTGATTATCTATTCTTCTGCTTTCATGACGCTCAGTTCCTATAATATAAAGCCCGCCTAAAGCTCTTATTTCATCATCTATTTTTATATCAACCCCACGACCTGCCATATTAGTAGCTATAGTCACTGCACCTTTTTTACCTGCATCTTGGATAATCAAAGCTTCTTGCTCGTGATTTTTAGCATTAAGCACATGATGAGGAATGCGTTCTTTTACAAGCATATTATGAAATACTTCACTTCTTTCAATACTTGCAGTTCCCACTAAAACTGGCTGACCCTTTGCATTTGCTTTTTTTATCTCTTCAATAACTGCTTTAAATTTTTCTTCTTGAGTTTTATAAATCAAATCATCTTTATCTATTCTTGCAATTGGTATATTTGTAGGTATAGAAACTACATCTAAATTATAAATTTGAGAAAATTCCGTTGCCTCAGTTTGTGCAGTACCTGTCATGCCTGCTAACTTTTTATACATTCTAAAATAATTTTGGAAAGTAATATCTGCTAAAGTTTGACTTTCTTCCTGAATTTTTACCCCTTCTTTAGCTTCTAATGCTTGGTGTAAACCATCACTAAAGCGTCTTCCCTCGCTTAATCTTCCCGTGAATTCATCAACAATTACAACTTCTTTATCTCTTAATACATAATGCACATCTTTTTCAAATAAATTATGCGCTTTTAAAGCCTGGTCAAGCTGATGGGCCAATATTGCATTATCTAAGCTATATAAATTTTCTACTCCAAATAATTTTTCAGCCTTAGAAATTCCAGCCTCTGTAATCATAATAGTTCTATTTTTCTCATCGACAACAAAATCACCACTTGGCAATTCTTGAGGAGTAGTAGCTGCTTGGCCTTTTTGCATTTGTTTTGCTACTTCATTTGCTTTAACATAGCCGTCTAAAGTTCTATTTGTAGGCCCACTTATAATAAGCGGAGTTCTTGCTTCATCTATTAAAATACTATCCACTTCATCAACTATAACAAAATTATGCTCTCTTTGTACTTTTTCAAGCTTTGAAAATTTCATGTTATCGCGTAAATAATCAAAGCCTAATTCATTATTTGTACCATAAGTTATATCACACTCATAAGCTTTTTTATGTGCCTCATCACTATTTTGTTCTGAAAGTATCACACCTACACTAAAACCTAAAAAATTATAAATAGCACTCATTTGCTCTGCATCTCTTTTAGCCAAATAATCATTTACGGTAACCACATGCACACCCTTACCACTCATAGCATTTAATACAACAGGTAAAGTTGCAACCAAGGTTTTACCTTCCCCAGTTTTCATTTCAGCAATTTTTCCATCATGTAAAACCATACCACCAATTAATTGCACATCAAAATGACGCATATTAAGAGTTCTTTTTCCTACTTCTCTAACTATCGCAAAAACATCATTCAATATTTGGTCTAAAGTTTGTTCTTCTTTTTGAATTTGTGTTTTAAATTCTATAAATACTTGTTTTAATTCATCATCGCTTAAATTTTGGTATTTTGATTCTAAAGCATTAATTTGTGCAACCCTCTTTAAATATTTTTTTACTTCTCGATCATTTTTTGTGCCAAATATTGCTTTAAATACACTAGAAAACATTTTTTTACCTTTAATTACAAAAATATATGCTAGATTATACCTTGAATTTAATTAGAACTATATAAAAAGTTTTGTTTGGATAAATTTTATATAATTTACAAAATTTTTAAAGGATAATTATGAGATATTTTATATTTTTAATGTTATTTGTTTGTAGTATTTTTGCTTTTGATATAAATTTTAAAAATTTTAGTAGTGATTTTGAACAAAAGGTGCAAGGCAATAATTCTTCGCTAAATTATAAAGGAAATTTTATCATTACTCAAAATAAAGCCTTTTGGAATTATACTAAACCAAATAAAAAACAAATTTATATCAATCACAAAGAAGTTATTATCATAGAGCCTGAGTTAGAACAAGCCATTTATACTCAATTGCAAAATTTACCAAATCTTCAAGAAATTTTTAAAAATGCAAAATTAATATCTCATGAAAATTATGAAGCAAAATACGAAAATATCACATATAATATCAAACTAAAAAATGATAATCTTAGTAATATTTCTTATAAAGATGAGTTGGGAAACTTAGTTAGTATTTATTTTTATAATCAGAAATTTGATCAAAATATCAACGAAAACATTTTTATACCAAAAATCCCAAGCCATTTTGATATTATTCAATAATCAAAATGGTATTTCATTAAACAAATCTTGCTGTTCTTTACTTGGAGCTAACATTTGCATTTGAGTTTTTTCCATGGTTTTTAAAATCATATCCATAGTCTCTTTACTTGTGTTAGTATCTTGATTAAAACTTTTATTACCATCTTTATCATTGCTGTTTATTTGATCGGTATTTATATCTTTTGATTGAGTATTATTTTGATCTGTATTTTTTGCAACTTTGGAATTATCTTGAATTCCCTTTTGTTTGATAGTTTTTATTGTATTGTCATCTTTTTTTTCCAAATCATTTATAAAACGCTTAAATTCTTCCAAGTCAAACTTAGCTACCGAATTAATTTTTAAAATATAAATATTTTTAATTTGAGTTTTATATTTTTTATTACTAAATTTAAGCAAGGTTTCCTTAAAATTATTTTTACCAATTTCTGTAAATAAATCTTCATAAAAATAACTGGATACAATAGTGTTTAAAGCATCTATAATTTTCTTTTGATCTAAATTTTCTCCCTCAAAATCTAAATTCATTTCAATTTTTTTTAAAGTATTATTTCCAACCTTTGAATATAAATCAGTTCTAAAATTTTCTATACTCAAGGAACTAGCATGGATATTAAAAAACATTAAAAGCAAAACTATAATCCATTTCATATTATCTCCTCATCTTCTTCTAAATCTATAAATTTTTCTTGTAAATAAAATTTTTTCACTTCTTTATCGGTTTTTAAAATTCTTAAAAAATAATCCTCAAAAGGCATTTTATAATTATATATGATTTTTAAATTACAAGGATTAATGGCCCTTGATAAACATACATATAATTGTCCTTTTTCAAAAATTCCATCAATGTCACATATTAATTTATCAATACTCATACCTTGAGATTTATGGATTGTTATAGCATAAGCTAGTTTTATAGGAAATTGAACAAATTTAGCTTTTATCTTAACTTCTAGTTTTTCATCTTTGTCTAACTCATACTCTTCTAAGGTATATTCATATGGTTTTAATTTCAATCTTTCACCATTATTTTTCTCTATCAGAATATATTCTTGCTCTTTATCTTTTATAAAATCTAAAATAATTCCTTGTTCTCCATTGTAATAATTTTCCTCTTTATTATTTACACAAAAAATAATCTTAGAACCTATTTTTAATTTTAACTCCTCTAAAGAATTTAATCCTTTAATCCACTGCTCATAAATTTTATCATCTAAAGTATAATCTAATTTTTCCATTCTTGATTTAAATATTTTTTCTTTACCTTGCAAAAGATTTAATTTTTTAGCATTTATACAATTAGCTTTTTTATTTGTAGCACACAATAGGGTATATTCGTCCATATACTCAAGCAAATCTTTTGGATAAATTAACATTTTTTTAAAAAAACTTAGTATTTCTTGATTTACTTTGCCAATTCTAAGAAAAAATAAATATTCATAAAATTGTTTATCTAAAGTTCTTTTAGTAATACTAAGTCTTAAATTAATAAATTTAAGATCATTCCAAGCTTGCGAAGAAAAAGCATATAGAGTATTTTGAAATAAAGTGTTTTGATTCTCTTTGTAGTTTATTACAGGTGGAAGTTGAAAAAAATCACCGACTAATAAAATTTTACCACTAAAGTCACTTCTTGTTAATCTATAATAAATCATTTCCATCAAAGATGCACTTATCATAGAAATTTCATCAATAATTAATAAATCACATTGTTTTAAAATTCTTTTTAATTTTTCTAACTTATTTCTTTGTTTTCGATCTTCATAATACAATTCATCATAATTTTGACATCTTTTAAAGGCAAAAAAACTATGTAAAGTAACTCCTCCTATATTAAATGCACTTAATCCAGTAGAACCTAATACAACAACAATTCTACCTTGTTTTCTATATAATTTAACAAGTTCTGTAGTTAAAAATGATTTACCAACTCCAGCAGAACCACTTAGAAATATATTATTATCTTTTAAGAAAAAATCTAACTTATTTAACATCATCCTAATATTATATTATAATCTACTAAAACTCAACTAAAAACCTTACCCTATTAGAACAACTAAACCCTCTAATTCATAGTAAATATCTCATATAATCACAACCAATTATCCACCAATACAATGACTTATTATAAACTTTATTGTAAACAATATCACACATCACACTTTACAATACTATTTCAATATAAAACTAAAAAGTAAAAACTAAAAACAAAAATTTATTAAATTCACTATAAGCATTTTAAAATTAAAAACAAGCAAGCTAATAAATTACTAAAAATAAAGAATGATAAAACCAAGTCAAATACCCAAACAACATAAAACTAAATAAATTTCTAAAAAGCATAAAAAATAAAAAAACTATAAATTAATTAAAAAAAACGCAATATAAGAAATATAAGAAATATAAGAAATATAAGAAATATAAGAAATATAAGAAATATAAGAAATATAAGAAATATAAGAAATATAAGAAATATAAGAAATATAAGAAATATAATCTAAAAAACTAAAACATATTTAGCAAACTACTAAAAAACAAAAAATAATTTTAGCAAATTGATAAAAAAGTCAACAAACAATTAAAAATAAACTACCAATAAATTATTAGAATACTTCAACATAGATTAAAAACCAAATTTAAAAACTATACTAAAAATAAAAAAACCTAATTTACCAGATTAATAAAAAAATAAATAATTAAAAACTAGAAATTAAAAAATCACCTACAGCTAACAACCATAAAAAACCTAAAACTAAATCAAACACTAAAAATAAGAATTAAAATATCTACGGTTAACAACCAAGTTGGCTAAACCGCTAAATAAAAATCACAAAAAATAAAATAATAAAACCAACCACCAAATAAGCCATTAAAACAATTCAATAACTAACAACACAAATCTAAACCATAAAAAAATAAAACAATAAACCCAAAAACCATAACATATAAGAATAAAAATCGATAACAAAATAAAAAAAACAAACCACTCTAAAAATTAAACCAATAAACAGCTAAATAGCATATAAAACTAAATTTTATAAAATAAAAAAATAATAATAAATACCCTATCTAATCAACACAAATTAATTAAAAATTTTCACAATATAACTAAATAATATATAAAAATAAATTTTATAACCAAATAAAAAAATAACAACTAACAATAAGCATAAAATATAAACTAATTTAAGGATTAAGCTAAT
>NZ_JAKMRM010000007.1:0-86349 GCF_025772105.1 Campylobacter sp. IFREMER_LSEM_CL1846
AGGTTTTGGTTCAGGTTTTGGTTCAGGTTTTGGTTCAGGTTTTGGTTCAGGTTTTGGTTCAGGCGCGGGCTTATTAATACTAACTTTATCTTCATCTAATACAGCAACAAAATCAATACTATTGTTTCCTGATATTTCAACTTTTTCAAAGTCATTTATATTATTTTTTAATCCAGCTAAATTTATAGTAATTATATTGCCACTAGTGTAAAACATAGGTAATGGTATGTATTGTAATTTACCACCTTCTATTTGATAAGAATTTGCTATAAGTTTAGAATTACCATTATTTCCAAAATCAAGCTGCAAAATAGCATTGTTTTTTTGGTTATATAGACCTTCTACAATTAAATCGCTTAAGTCTTGATTTCCAGGTCTCACAATTCCTTGATTGTATAAATTATTTTTTATTAAACCATTTCCGCTAAATTTACCATTAGTTAAAACTTTAACCTCTCCACTTATAATTCCTTTATTATTTTGTGTTTTTATTAGGGAAAGCTCACCCTCTTTTACTATAGTTTTACCAAGATAAGTATTTTCTCCACT
The DNA here is from genome assembly GCF_025772105.1 of Campylobacter sp. IFREMER_LSEM_CL1846. Taxonomy (NCBI): domain Bacteria; kingdom Pseudomonadati; phylum Campylobacterota; class Epsilonproteobacteria; order Campylobacterales; family Campylobacteraceae; genus Campylobacter; species Campylobacter sp. IFREMER_LSEM_CL1846. Next base: position 550 of record NZ_JAKMRM010000007.1, read on the forward strand.
TAAAATTAACCTCCCTTGACCATCTTTGATAAATCCAATATTTAAATTTTGTATTTCATCTTTTGGAGAATTTAAAGCATCGAGTCTATGTAAACTATCATCCCATTTTTTTTGAGATATGTCATTGCTAAAAATCGCGTTATATCCTTGAGTATTTATAGCATAGTAAGCTTCTTTTTCGCCATAAGTATCGGTAATATCTTGTAAATTTAATCTATTTGCATCTAAAATTCCTATACCATTTATGGCTTTTTCAATGTCTAGAATGCCTTGTCCTAAGATTTGTTCTTTTTTGAGAGTTTGTATTCCTTTGTAGTCTTCATTGGCATTTTGCATAAGTGGATATTTGTCGATTAGATTGTTTAATATCTTATCTGCTTCAAAACTCCAATATCCAGCATCTATCAAATCTTGTTTTATTTTATTTTTATCATCAGGGATAGGCGTATCTATATAAATAATAGTATAATAGGATTGTTTTCTTCCATTGGAAGTATTAAGAAGTTGAGTTTCTTTTACTGTTAGTTTTGGAGTTTTGTAATTTTTATTTGCTGTACTTAATAAAACATCAGCTATTTGTTTTCCATTTAAAAAAGGGAATTTTTCTGACACTAAAGCAGCAGCTCCACTTACCATAGGAGTTGCCATAGAAGTACCACTCATTTTAACATATAAATTTTTATCAGGTCTTCCAAAAATGGGTTGTATATTATAAGCAGCATTAACTGAATTAACAAAACTTCCAGGTGCTACTAATGAAAAATTTTCAACTCCTTTTAATCCATTGCTATACGATGCTATAGCTTTAGAGGATAATATAAGTTTTCCATTTTCATCTTTTGTAATTTTAGAAGAATCAATGGCTCCAATGCTAAGCCATGATCTTAAATTTTCATCATAATAAGGAAGAGTAGCATTAAATCCAGGTGATACTATACCCTCATTTCCAGCTGCAAATAGTATTAGAATGTTTTTTTCTTTTGCTAACTTTATAATCCCTTCAAGCGGTTTATTGTTGTTTGCTAAATTTAAAAAATAATTAGAATTTTGCTTTTTAAGATCTGATACATACCATCCGAGCTGACTCATTCCTACTATTGGATATAATTGTGTATTCCAACTATTATTGATTATTTTTATTTCTTTATCTTTAAAATAATCATAAATATTATAAGGAATTATTTTTTGACTTCCATTGTTATAGCCAAAAATTTGAATTCCATACATTTTCGCATTGTAAGCAATCCCATATGGTTCTTTAATGTTTTTAAAATTACCAAGTATAATTCCTGCTACATGTGATCCGTGAGTGTCTACTGTTAGATCAGGAGTATAAGGTTTATTATTTACTGTTGAGTATTGTTGCTCTATGATTTGTCCTTGCAAACTAGGATGATTTGCATTAAAAGCAGAATCTATGATACCTACATTTATATTTTTTCCTGTGATATTAAGATCGTGTGCTTTATGAACATTAATAACTTCAAAATCATTTAAAGCTAAAATTTGAGTTATAAAAATAAATATTATTAAATATTTTTTCATATGACTTTCTTAAATTTTATTAAAGATTCTTATAATTTTTAAGTATAACAGAAATATTTTAATTTTGATTAGAAACTTTTGTTTAAGATGCTTATATTATTTCTTTTCCTTCTATAAAAAGTTTTAACACTTCTTTGCTTTGTAAGATAAATTGCAAAGGAAGTTGTTTTAAATTTGTGCTATTTGGTAAAGCAAAAAGACTAAAATCAGCTATTTTGCCTTTTTGAATTTGACCTAGGTTTAAATTTAAGGCTTTTGCGGCTTTATTTGTTGCCATTAAAAGTAATATTTTGGCAAAATTTTCTAACTCTAAATCATCATGTATAAGTAAATTTGCTCTCATTTCATCAAGCATGCTTAAAGAAGTATTTGAACTTAAGCCATCGGTTCCTAGATGGATATTAATACCATTTTTTAAAGCAGATTTTAATTTAAAAGTATTTTTACTCAAAAGCCTATTTGAAAAAGCACAATGCGTGATTGAGTGCAGATTTTTATCTAGCAAATTCCATTCTTTAAAATACACGCAATGTGTAAATAAAGTCCTTTGATCTTTAAAAAGTTCTAAAAAGCTTTGCGGAGTGTAAAGTGGCATAGGATTTTTGCTAAATTTAGCCAAGCTCTTTTTAAAACCACCTTTTTTAAATCTTAGCCAGTTGTTTTCATGATTACTTTCAAGAAAATGTGTGCTTAGTAAATGATCATTTTCTCTAGCAAGTTTTATAGCAAATTTAGCAAGCTCTGGGTGGGTTGAGTAGGGTGCATGCACTGAAATAGCAGGGATAAATTTAGAAGTTTTAAAGCTCATGCTTTTTTCATAACGAGTTAAAAATTCCTCTTTTTTTGCTTGGATAAAATTTTCATTTGAACCTAAAATTTCATTAAAAAATATCACTCTAGCTTGTGAATTTACACAAGGGTTTAAATCGTCCCCAAAGCTTGAAATTTCTCCTATAGTAGCAGTGCCACTTTTTAGCATTTTATGAATATTTTGTGAGATTAATTTTTCTTTGGCTTTTTCGTTTAATTGCTCGCGGTTATTAAAAACACTATCAAGCCATTTTAAAAAGTCTCCAAAGACTAAATTTCCATTATTTGCACTAAATTCTAAATGCGTGTGTGGATTGATAAAAGCAGGTAAAAGTAAGGTATCTTTTGGAGTTGGTATAAGCTTAGCTTGTGGGTAGGATTTTTGTAAATTTTCTAAGCTATCAATTTCTAAAATATTATCATCAAAAAGAATAGCTTTTTTTTCTAAAATACCAAATTTATCATCACAAGTTAGGATGATTTTGGGTGCTATTATAAACATTTTCCATCCTTTAAAAAGGTAAATTGTAGCTAAAATTTAGCTTTAAAGTGTTATAATATAGTAAATTTTACTAAATAAAGGTTAGATTATGAAAGTTATGGTGATACAAGGACCAAACATTAATATGCTTGGTGTAAGAGAAACTCACATTTATGGTAATATGAAAATGGAAGATATCCACGAGCAAATGAAACAAGCCGCAAAACAAGCTAATGTGGAGATTGAGTTTTTTCAAAGTAATTTTGAAGGTGAGCTAGTTGATAAAATTCAAGAATGCTTAGGCAGTGTAGATGGAGTGATTATTAATGCAGCTGCTTATGCACACACTTCTATAGCAATCCGTGATGCGATTGCGGCGATTAATATGCCTGTGATTGAAGTGCATATTAGCAATACTTACAGAAGAGAAGAATTCAGACAAAAAAGCATGATAGCACCAGTTTGTGCAGGTAGCGTGGTAGGTTTTGGTCCTTTTGGTTATCATATGGCTCTAATGGGACTTTTCCAAATTTTTGATCAAATCAATGCATATAAAGCAGCTCAAGCAAAAGCACAACAAGCAAATCAATGAATTTTATCTTAAAAAACGAAAATGCACTTTTTTATGAGTGCGGCTATTCTTGCGATAATGCTTTATTTTTAAAACTTGAAGATAAAGCTTTTTTCATCACTGATGCAAGATATAGCTTTGAAGCTAGTGAAATGATAAAAAATGCTAAGGTAGTTTTAGCACAAGATCTTTTTGCTAGTGCTAGAGAGCTTTTAGAAAAAGCAGGGATTGATAGGGTGTGTTTTGACCCAAAAGACTTTAGCTATTTTGAATTTAAAGAACTTAGTAAAAGTGTTAATATCGTTTTTGAGGAAAAATTAGACTTAAGTAAAAATAAACGCATTATAAAAAATGCCAAGGAATTACAACTTTTGCAAAAGGCTGTAAATTTTGGTAAAGAATGCTTTGAAGAATTTGCTAAATTTATCAGCCAAGAAGGCCATGGAAAAAGCGAAAAAGAATTACATTTTAAAGCATGTGAAATTTTTCAAAAAAAAGGTGCTTTAGGGCTTTCTTTTTCACCTATTGTGGCTATTAATGAAAACGCAGCTAAAGCACATGCTTTACCTGGTGATAAATGTTTAGAATATGGAGATTTGTTATTAGTTGATGCGGGTGTGGTTTATCAAAGGTATTGTTCTGATCGCACAAGAACGGCTTGTTTTGATGAGAATGGTATAGTTTTTGATAAAAATAAGCCAAATTTTAAAGACAAAGAAATTATACAAATTTATGAGGTGGTTAAGCAAGCTCAGCTTCAAGCTATAGAAAAAGCACGCGTTGGTATGATGGCAAGTGAGCTTGATTTTATCGCAAGAGAAGTGATTAAAAACGCAGGTTTTGAAAAAGAATTTATTCATAGCTTAGGGCATGGAGTGGGGCTTGATATACATGAGTTGCCAAATATTAGTCCAAGAAGTGATTATGAGCTAAAAGAAGGTATGGTATTTACCATTGAACCTGGAATTTATATCAAAGATAAACTTGGCATTAGGATAGAAGATATGGTCTATCTTGATAAAGAAAAGGCAGTGGTGTTATAACTTGCTGATTAAAGGGGCTAGAAGGTTAGAAAAAATTCGTTTTTTTCCTTTTTATTCAAAGGCTGATAAAAAAGGAAAATACATAGCCATTATAGGACTTGGAAGCAATATAGAAGATGAAAAAAAACGCTTTCGGAGTTTATTTAGGCTTTTAATGCAAGATAAACGCTTGCAAGTATTGCAAACATCGCCATTTTTGATTAATAAAGCTTTTGGCTTTGAAGAGCAAAAAGACTTTACTAATGCAGTGATGGTTGTAAGCACAAGTTTGCATGCAAGAGCACTTTTAAAAGTTTTGTTTTTTTATGAGTTTAAATTCAAAAGAAAAAGAACTTTTAAAAATGCTCCTAGAACGCTTGATTTGGATTTGTTGTATTTTTCAAAAAAAGCGCGTAAAGATGAGTATTGCATAGTGCCTCATGTGGGGGTAAATGATAGAATTAGCGTAACTTTGCCTTTGGGCTTGTTAAGATAAGGAAAAATATGGGACAATTGATTCATACTTTTACGGTTGAAAGCACAGATGAGATTATACCTAAGGTCAAGCAAGATTATGGCGATAAGGCTTTGATAGTAACTAATAAGCAAATTCGTCCAAAAACTATCAATCAAAAGCCTTTGTATGAGGTTATAGTGGCGATTGAAGAAGCTGATTATGAAGAGCATTTAAAACAAAATAATTTGCCTATGCCACCAAAGAAAAAACCAAACACAGCAAGTTTTCCTGAGGTTAAAATTCAAGCTCCAAAACTTGAAGATGAAAAAAAAGAAGAAGATGTAGTGCTTGATTTTTCTTCGAAAGCTAAGCAAAAACCTATTAATCCTTATTTAAATACAAGCAAAAAAGATGATAATTTTTTAAATTTAAAAAACAAACTTTCTCAAGTTAGTTCAGAAATTAGCAAGGTTTCAAACTATCAAGATTTTTCTATGCCAAATCCAAATTATGATAAAAAAATAGAAGCTTTTGAAAAACAAATGAACAAGCTTAATGATAAAATGAATTTGCTTGTGGATATGATGTGGGATGATAAGGCAGATTTACGCAAAGAATTAGCTATACCACCTGAGTTTGCAAGTATTTATAAGCAAGCTAAAGCAAGTGGTATGCAAGAAGCGCATTTAGAAGCGATTATGAAAGCAACTATTGAAAATATGCCAAGCACTATGAAAGCAAATCAAGAAGCAGTGCAAAGGTATTTTTACTCACTTTTGCGTAATATGCTTCCATGTCGTTTAGAAAGTGAAATTAAAAAGCAAAAAATCATGATGTTAGTAGGCCCAACAGGAGTGGGTAAAACTACTACTTTAGCTAAACTTGCTTTTCGCTATGCTTATGGAGATAGACGCTATAAAACCGGTATTATAACTCTTGATACTTATAGAATAGGCGCAGTAGAGCAACTTTTTCAATATGCTAAGATGATGAAACTTCCTATTATTGATAGTATAGAGCCAAATGACTTAGATGATGCGATTAGAAGTTTAAATACTTGTGAGGTTATTTTAGTAGATACAACCGGAAATTCACAGTATGATAAGGCAAAACTTGAAAAAACAAAAGAATTTTTATCGCATTCTAATGCGCAAATTGATGTGAATTTAGTGCTTTCAGCAAATACAAAATATGAAGATTTATTAGAAACTTATAATAATTTTTCATTTTTAAATATAGACACTTTAATCATTACAAAATTTGATGAAACAAAAGTATTTGGAAATGTGTTTTCTTTGCTTTATGAAACTAGCACTCCGATGAGCTTTTTTTCCATAGGTCAAGAAGTACCTGATGATATAGAAGTAGCAAATAGCGACTTTTTGGTGCGTTGTGTGTTAGAAGGTTTTAGAAGGGATGAAAATGAGTAATCAAGCAGAAAAATTAAAAGATCTAGTAAAAAATGAAAACTCAAATGTAAAACATACCCATTTTATCGCAGTTGCTAGCGGTAAAGGTGGGGTTGGAAAAAGTACTTTTAGTGCAAATTTGGGCAACATCCTAGCTAAAAATGGATATAAAGTAGGGCTTTTTGATGCAGATATAGGGCTTGCAAATTTAGATGTGATTTTAAATGTGCGTGTAGAAAAAAACCTTTTACATGTTTTAAAAGGTGAATGCTCACTAGAAGATATTCTAATAGAAGTCAAGCCAAATTTATGGCTTATCCCAGGTGAGAGTGGCGATGAAATTTTAAAATACAATGATAAAAATATTTATGAGAGATTTTTAAATCAAACAAGTATTTTAGATGATTTAGACTTTTTAATCATTGATACAGGAGCAGGTATTGGTGGCAATATAGGGAATTTCTTAGAAATGTCTGATGAGGTTATTGTCATAACTGTACCTGATCCTGCCGCAATTACCGATGCTTATGCTACTATAAAAACTACTTCAAAGACTAAAGAGAATTTATTAATGGTATTTAATGTAGTTAGAAATGAAAATGAGGCTTTAAGAATTTTTGATAATATTAAAAAAGTAGCAGATATTAACATTAAGCATAATTTAAATTTAGAATTTTTAGGATTTTTAGGTCAAAGTAAAGATATTAGTTCTAGTATTAAAAAAAGAACTTTATTTAGCGATGATGATACTAATGCAAGTGATGAGCTAAAAGCCATAGCTTCTAAGCTTTTATATAGGTTGGAACAAAAAGTGCTTAATAATGTGGGAGATAAAAGCATTATGAGTTTTTTCAAAAAGCTTTTGGATCGTTTTTAGATTGAAGGAAAAAGATGAGACCAGAAAATTTTGTTGCTTTTTTTACTGTTTGTGGTTTTTTTATAGGATTAATGTTCACCATAGTTAATATAGAAGATGCAGTAGAGATAGTTGTATATACCTGTTTGATTACTTTTGTATTTTATGTGTTAATCCATATAGTAATTATGATTTTTGTAGATGCAAATAAAATTAGTGGTAGAAGCTTTAATAAAGAAAAATATGAAAATGAAAATAATAGCTTTATAGCAGAATTAGCTGCAAGAGAAAAGAAAATGGATTACTTGCTTGAAAAACTTCAAGAAGAGCGTGAAGACCTTAAAAAACTTGATAGCTCTTCAAAAAGAAAAGTAAAACATGCAGCCGCATAATGCTTATGCTTCTACGCTAAAAAAAGAACAAGATGACTTAGTCATCTCTTATATGCCCGCATTAAGAGCTATGGCTTTTAGACTTAAAGAGCGTTTGCCTGCAAGTATTGATGTAAATGATTTAATTAGTATTGGCGTAGAAGAGATGATTAAACTCTCGCGTCGCTATGATAAAGAACAAAATGACAATTTTTGGGGTTTTGCAAGAAAAAGAGTAAATGGAGCTATGCTTGATTATCTAAGAAGCCTTGATGTAATGAGTAGAAGCAATAGAAAAATCATCAAAGATATTGACGCTATTATAGATGAGTTTTATCAAGAAAATGAAAAAGAACCTGATGATGAGTATTTAGCACAAAGATTAAATTTAGAAGTAGAAAAGGTAAAAGAAGCAAGAGCAGCTCATGCTATATCGCTTGTTATGCCTTTAGATGAACAGCTAAATTGTTTTAATGATAGTAATATCATAGAACAAATAGAAAAAGAAGAATTAATAGAAAAAATCAACGCGGTTTTGGAAGAATTTAAAGAAAGAGAAAGGCTTGTGATACAGCTTTATTATTATGAAGAATTAAATTTAAAAGAAATTGCAGAGATTTTAGAGATTAGCGAGTCAAGAATTTCACAAATTCATAAGCGTTTGCTTAAGAAGATTAGAGAAAGGCTAGTTTAATGGCTGAAATACTTTCCCAAGAAGAAATTGATGCTCTTTTAGAAGTCGTTGATGATGATAGCGATGATAGTGCTGCTTCTTCAAAATTAGAAGAAATAGAAGATAAAAGAGATATTGTAGTATATGATTTTAAGCGTCCAAATAGGGTTTCAAAAGAACAACTTCGTTCTATTAAAGGAATTCATGATAAATTAGCTAGAAATCTTGCTTCGCAAATTTCATCTATGATGAGAAGTATAGTTGAGATTAAACTACACTCAGTTGATCAAATGACTTATGGTGAATTTTTGATGTCTTTACCTTCACCGACAAGCTTTAATGTTTTTTCTATTAAGCCTTTAGATGGAAATTGTGTTTTAGAGATCAATCCAAGTATTGCTTTCCCTATGATAGATAGGCTTTTGGGTGGTCAAGGTGAAAGTTTTGACACCTTAAGAGAGCTTACAGAAATAGAACTTAACTTGCTTGATTCTATTTTGCGTATTATTATGCAAAGGCTTAAAGAAAGTTGGATGAATGTTACGGAAATTTATCCAAGTGTTGAAGCAAAAGAATCAAGTCCAAATGTTGTGCAAATTGTTTCTCAAAATGAGATTGTTATCATGGTGGTAATGGAGATTATCATAGGAAATTCAAGTGGTATGGTAAATATATGCTATCCAGTTGTGCATTTGGAAAGTATTTTGAGCCGTTTAGCAAATCGTGATATTATGATGGGTGAAACTTCGGCTAAAAAGTCAAGAAACAAAGAACTTAAAACTTTGATCGGTCGTGCTGAAGTGATTTATGAAGCTATGCTTGGTAAAACTTTTATCAATGTAAATGAATTTTTAGATTTAAAACAAGGAGATATTTTAAAACTTGATAGAAGTGCAGATGATAAAGCTATAGTAGCCATAGATAAAAAAGAAGTATTTTTAGCTCAAGTAGGACTTCATAGATTTAGAAAGTCGATTAAAATCTTAGAACTTATTAAAACTGATAAAGATGAGATTAAAGAAATGCTTGAAAAATATGAAGATGAAAGAAGAGCAAAGGCAAATTCTTATGATGAAAATGAAGAGTTAGAAGAGGAAGAAGATGATCAATGATTTTTTAGGCATATTTGTCAACGAGTGCATAAGCACAATAGAAGGCTTAACAGGGAAAAGTGCTGAATTTAGCGAGTATTATGAGTATGATGTAAATTCTCAAGATTCTATGACTCCGCCACTAGTTAGTGCTACTTTTAGTGTCAATAATGAGATGAAAATCAAAATCTTAGCAAGTGCGGTTTTAATGAGTGCAATTGGTGAGTGGATGATGGGAGAAGAAGAAATCTCTAAAAATAGTGAGCTAAATGAAGATGAAATGGACGCGGCCAAAGAAGCTATACAAAATATCATTTCAGCATTTTCTACAACCTTAGGTGCACAAAAAGAAATTCCAAAAATGGAATTTAGTTTAGAAAATTGTGAATTTGTTGCAGATAGTCTAGAACTTGGCGGCTTTCATAAAATATATTTATATAATGTAAAAATAGCTGATTTAGAAGAGAAAATTTCCTTAGTATTTGATGAGAAAATTTATAAAGTTTTAACTAAAACTGATTTAGAAGAAATTGTTACAACTCATGAAGAGCATACTCAAGACCATAAAACCTTAGCAAGCGTTGAAGAGTTAAGAAATATCGGCTTGATTATGGATGTGCGTTTGCCTATAAGAGTGCGTATTGGTAGTAAAAAAATGCTTTTAAAGGATGTTTTAACTATGGACATAGGTTCAGTTATCGAGCTTGATCAATTAGCTAATGATCCTTTAGAAATTTTAATAGGTGATAAAAAGATTGCCTATGGGGAAGTAGTTATTGTAGATGGAAATTTTGGAGTACAAATTACTGAGATTGGCTCTAAAAAAGAAAGATTAGAGCAATTAAGATGAAAAATTAGTTCTCTAATCAAAAAACAATAAAAATCAATATAAGCTAAAAGGCTTAAAATCAAAATGCAAAGATTTTGGAGTATTTAGCTTGAAAGGTTTTAACTCTTTTTTAGGAGCAACAATTAAAGCATAACCGCCTTTATTATATCTATCCCAAATGCTAAAAAATTGACTTTTAGAGCTTATGTATTCTCCATGGCTTGGATCAAGCACTTGTAAATAATTCCCCTTGTGATTAATAATTACCACAAAATGTGGGAAGCGTGGGTCATCTTCAATTTTTACAAGCATTGGAATATTTACAAGCTTGTCTAAGCTTTCTCTATTGATTTGGTATGAATTGCTTTCATAACCTAGCTTTTTAACCGCATCGTTTAAATCTGCAAAGCTTACCATATCCGTATAAAGCTTTTGTCCGCTCATGGTTTGTAAAAGTTTAAGCTCATCAAACTTTTTATCATCAAGTATATTGATTAAAGTTGCCAAAGATGAAGCCCCGCAAGATTGCTCGTAAGTTTGTCTTATTATTCTTTCGTTTTTAATTTCTTGATAAGACTTGACTACCCATTCTGCTTTTGCATTCAAAGAAAGAATGGATAAAAATAATAAAATTTTTAAAATTTTCTCCATAAGCTTATCCCAAATATACTATCAGGCGAAGCAGAACTTCCCCCAAAACTAGCATTAACAGAAACTGCGGTATCTGAATTAATGCTATAAGTAGAACCTAAACTTAAAGTTGGAATAGAACGCACTTCAGAATTTTGATAGCCATTGATTTTTTGCTCGGTTTGAAATCTTTGCTCTGCTCCTAAATCCAAAGTAATCTTAGGACTTAGTATGATAGATAAATCCCCACCCACATAAATACTATTTCCATACTCTATTTTAAGGGTTTTAAATTTTCTTGATTGATTATAACCAAAACCGGTATAAATGCTATATACAACAGGGTCGCTATATCCCCTTAAACTAGCTTGTAAGCTTTGTGATTTTAGATAAAAGTTTTTGGTTTGATTGATTGCTTTTTCTCTTTGAATGACTGCAGTTTGAAAGGTAATTTGTGGAATTAAATCTGCAATGCTATCGCCTGTATAAATAAACCTAGCCATAAACTATCAAAACCTATTCTGTTTTTACTAGAATACTCATTTGTAAAAAAGTTTGTATATTCAGCTCTTGCATAACTTCCGCCCCCCCCCTGACACAAGTATATCGAACTTGGGTGTTAGGGTATAAATGAAAGTTTGAGTTAAAAACACTTGCTTTGTATCATTCCAAATTGTAGGATCTCCACCTACAATGATGTTGGGATAAAGTGCATAAGAATTTGCATTTCCTGTACTAAGCAAAGAAAAGCTTGTGATACTTCTTAAGCCTATTTGCTTTTTAAATAAACTGTCTATACTTAGTTCATCACTAGCAAAAATACAACTAAGTAAAACCATAAATGTTAAGAAAATCTTTTTCATTGTTACCTTTCTAAATATTTTTAGATTTTTTCCATTAAAACAATAAATGTTTCAAATAACAAATTGATTTTAATATGTAATTTGTGATATTCTTTAAAAAAGAGTAAAAATAGCTAAAAAAAGGAAGTTATGTTAAAGAAGTTAGCAAGTTCTTTAATTTTAGGTTCTTTGTTAGTAAGTTCTGCTTTTGCTGGGGATTTTTTAGCTAAAGTTAGTAATGGTGCTTTAAGTGATAATTCTCAAGGCGTAAAAGTTCTAAATGTAGATGAAATGAAACAAGTTAAGGGTGGGTATCAAACTAGCTTTAAGCTAGTTGGGAATAATGAGCTTTTAGCTTTTGCTAAGCCTAGTTGGACTTCAGAATTAACCTTATTTCAAGATAGTAACGGAGATCAATATTATTGGAATAGAGAAGGGCTTGTCCGATTTGGTGGAATGTGCGGTATAGATACCACAAATTGCTTAGTTAATGGAAAACATACATACACAAATCAACAAAGACTTTTGGAAACTATGAGTATAGTAGGAAATGATCCTTATCACAATTTTATTGGATATACTGTAAAAAGAAATATTGGTGTTTCTAATTTAGGAAAAAGATTTGTATATTTCTCCTATGGTGTAGCTGTTATTAACGAACAATTAGGTAGTTGGTATAGAGTAAAATCGAGCACTGTTTTAAACAATTACAAAGTAATTAAAGAAATAAGTTCAAAATATAAGAATGATATGGAATTAGCTCTTGGTGGTTATTCTATAAAATAAAAAGGATAAGTTAATGATAAACGGTATAAATTTCAATTTAAATCATCATCACACTATCTTAAATTTAAATAATAAGAAAGAAGATGAAAAATTTTCAAATAATACAATGACTGAAAATTCCATTTATCGTGGGAAAAATTTGAATTTAATTCTAAAATATTCGGACTTGATAAAAGTATTAGCAAAAAAGATATGAAAAAATTTAATAACTTTATGAAGTCAAATGCTTTAAAAGATCCAAATAAAATAGAAAAATCTTCACTTAAAAATCTTGGTAAAGATTATAATAGTTGGGATATAAAAGATGAAGATATTAAATTGATGAACTTTTCCTCTTACTCTCAAATGTTTAATCTTGGATCTGATATTACTAAAAAAGCATCTAATTTTAGAAAAGAATTTAATAATCTTATGCAAGAAGATTTAACTCTAGAGGAATTTAAAACTAAATATCTTGATTTTAAACAAAGACACGATGAGTTTGTAAAAGAATTTGAAATAGCTATGGGCGATAAAATGTTACTTAATGATAATAATGATACTAGCATACAAGAAAACAAAGAAACTTTTAAACCTATACAAGCAGAAAGTAAAAACAAAGAAACTTACAAAGATGATAATATAAGAAACGAGCTTGTAAAAAAACTATTAGAAGGTAAATTTAGTACAAGCGATGAGTTGAAAATTCTTTTTGGTGTTAAAATAGATGTAAAGATTTAAATAATAACGAATTTACTAAAATCTTTTCATAATTAAGTGTGTATAATATATAAAAGTGTGAATTTGAAAGTTTAGAAATTTAAAAAAATCTAATTTAATGCAGTTTGCAAAAGAAAATTATTTAAAAATTACATAAAAGATTATTATAAAAATTTAGCTAGAATGGAATTTATTTTAACTAAAGGTTATAAAATGAATGAAAAAATAATCCAAGATTTAGAAAAATTTGCTAACATGCCAAACCTAAAAAATGCTATAACTTTTTTTGGTTCTGCAAGATTAAAAGAAGACAATGAATATTGTATTTTGGCTTCAAAATTAGCTCAAAAGTTAGCTGATGAGGGTTATAGCATCATCAGTGGTGGTGGCGGTGGTATTATGCAAGCTGCAAATTACGGGGCTATGCAAAGTCAAGCTTCGCACTTGAAATCTTTTGGATTTAATATACATTTACCATTTGAGCAAAAAGCAAATGACTTTTTAGAGTATAATATCACTTTTAAGAGCTTAGCCATTCGCAAAATGGCTCTTATCCAAAAGAGTCTAGCTTTTGTGATTTTCCCAGGCGGCTTTGGAACATTAGATGAATTTTTTGAAATTCTTACTCTTAAGCAACTTAGTTTTAAAAAAGATGTTCCTATTATTTTAGTTGGGCAAAAATTTTGGCAACCTCTTGATGAATTTATCAAAACTTCTTTACTAGAACTTGGAACTATATCTAAAAATGATGAGTTAAAGTATAGTATAAGTGATGATTTAGATGAAATTATAAGAATGATAAAGGAAAAAGATGAAAATTCTTGTTGCAATGAGTGGGGGTGTAGATAGCACTGTAACTGCTTATAAGTTAAAGCAAGCAGGACATGAGATTATAGGTTGTTATATGAAGCTTCATGGAAAAGCTAATTATCATGAAGAAAATATACAAAAAGTTGAAAAAGTTGCTAAATTTTTAGACATCAAATATCATATTTTAGACTTACAAGAAGATTTTAAAAATCAAGTTTATATGCCTTTTGTTAATACCTACAAAGAAGGAAAGACGCCAAATCCTTGTGCTTTGTGTAATCGCTTTATTAAGCTTGGTAAGCTTTTAGAATTTGCTAAGAGTTTGGGTTGTGAGAAATTAGCTACAGGTCATTATGCAAGGATAGAAAATGGTTTGATTAAAATTGCAGTTGATGAGAGTAAGGATCAAAGCTATTTTTTAGCAAATGCAGAGAAAGAGGCTTTGGAATATTTGATTTTCCCTCTTGGAGAGATGAGAAAAGAAGATGTGAAAAAATTTGCTTCTACAATTGATGTTTTAAAATCTTTTGCAACACAAAAGGAAAGTTCTGAAATTTGTTTTGTGGAAGATACTTATGTGCAAGTTTTAGATCAGTTTATGGATACTAAAATTCCAGGTATTGTAAGAGATAGTAGTGGTAAAGAAGTAGGAAAACACGAAGGTTATATGCACTATACCATAGGTAAAAGAAGAGGTTTTGAGGTACGCGGGGCTCATGAGCCACATTTTGTGTTAAAAATTGATCCTAAAAAAAATGAAATCATAGTAGGTAAAAAAGAAGAACTTAAGATAAGTGAATTTAATCTTGATAATATTAATTTATTTGTTGATGCTAAAGAGCTAGATTGTGAAGTAAAAATACGCTATAGATCAAGATCGACCCCATGTAAAGTTTTGATTAATGAAGATAAAAGTGCAAAAATCATCTTACAAGAACCTGTTTATGGACTTGCTAGCGGGCAAATGGCAGTATTTTACGATAAAGATTTGGTTCTTGCAAGCGGATTTATTAAATAAAAAAGCTAAAGGGTTGCACCCCTTTGGCGTTGCACCCTTTATACTAACTTCTTTTAAAAAAAACTAAAATTATTCTTTTGCAATAAAAAATAAGAAAATTGCGGTTGAGGTTTTTCTAAGATAGATTAAGCAAATCTTGTCTTAGAAAAATTATATTGCATTTGATAAGTTGATCTTATTCAGTCATATCAACAATTGCTCCACGATCTTCACATCTTTCTTGTTTTACCTATTTTCGGTATGTTTATAGTTACTTTAGACTGTGTTTTTAAAGCTAAAATATCTCCATAATGCTTATATCAAACCATAAAAGATCAAATTTAAGTAAAATTCCATAAATTACTGCACTAAATAATCCTGCGAAAATTCCTGCTAAAACATCATCTAGCATTACACCCAAACCACCTTTGGTTTTTTTGTCAATTTTACCTATGATAGAAGGTTTTGTGATATCAAAAAATCTAAATAAAACAAAAGAAAGCAAAAAAGTAAAAACACTCTGTCCGCAAATTGCCAAGGCTAAAAATACCCCAACAACTTCATCTATTACAATATGCTTATCATCGTGTATGCCTGTTTGTTTTTCATATTGATCGATGATTTTTATAGAGATTAAAAAAAGTAAAATTGCAAGTAAGATCAAAGTTCCTATACCCAAATACCTTAAAATAAAAAAAGCAGGGATTAGCGCTGCTATTGTACCAAAGGTTCCTGGAGCTTTATTAACACTACCTGAATAAAAAAAAGTTAAAAATAATTTTTGCATGATTACACCATATATAACATTTGATGAAGTTTTATAAGTTGCTCATAAAATTCTTTATCGCTTCGATACTCTAAAATACCATGTGTAGGGAAAAGATTACTATAGATATTTTGTTTATTATGAAAGCGATTTGGGAAAAGCTCAGATAAAATCAAAGCTGAAATTTCTCTTCTTATAAAAACTGCTGGTGGAATGATACCAAGTCTAAGTAAATTTTTTAAAGAATCACCATGGTATTTCATATGATGATGAGCTCCATGGGGGCATGATTTGGTACTTACTACCATTTTACATTCATCACAAAATACAAATTCAGGAAGTATGGTAACTTCTATATTATAATCTTTTGCAAAATCATCAAGCACGGTAAAGGTTCTGTTTTGATTAAAATACATTCCAAGTCCTGCATGATTTTGTCCTACAAAAAGTTTATTGCAATCAAAACTTTTAGCCAAAGCACACTCAAGCACGGGGTTTAAATGCGAGGCAAAAATTTTGATATTATGTAAAGGTATGAGTAAAACCCTAGAAGATGGTAAGTAATTTTGCGCAAAAACATCAAAACAACGCTTTTTGAGTTTTAAGCTCAATCCGTTGTTTTCATAGGATTCTATAAGGAAAATAATCACTAAATCAGATTGTTCTATAGCCCATCTTAAAATTCTCTCATGTGCTCTATGAAAAGGATCAAAACTTGAAACAATGGCTGTGATATTAGAAGGATTTAATCTTTTTTTGATTTTTTCAAAATCTTCTTTAATGGCTTTGATATTATTGTGATAAATTTCAAATTCACCACTTATACAAATTTTTCCAAAATCTTGGATCAAGCAAGCATTAGGTCTAAAAATATCATTGCTATTTTTATCATTTTCAAATTTGCTTTCTAAAATGATATGTCCTATGGGTTTATCATTGCAAATAAAGTCTATTTTATCGCCAACTTTTGCATTTTCTAAAGCAGTATTATTTTCTTTTGTACTTGCAGGTGCAAAGGTAAGAGTATAAGGAATTTTTTGTTTATGTATCATTCCTGTGGCTATAACTTCATCTCTTTCTTTTTGATTCATTAATTTTGTAAAAGAACCAAAAACTCCTTCTTTGATAAAACATAAAACTTCGTATTCTTCTTCTGAGATTGTAATACTATTTTTTCTTTGTAATGCCATATTTTTTCCTTTTTTCCCATAAAGATTTTCTAGAAATTCCTAATTTTTTTGACAAATCTGTATCAGGAAAGACATTTTGATAACTAATGATAATATGTTTAACATAATCATCAATAGTTAAAATTCCATTACTTTCGAAGTTTTTCTCATCCTCACCCAGTTCTAAAATTTGAAAATCACTATGTTCAACATTTGTACTTGTATGTATAATAACAGCTTTTTTTAAAGCAAGGTTTAACACTTTTTCTTTGTCTGATGATTTTAGAGTTTGGAAATTTACAAGATAGTATAAACAATTATCTTTAAAGATTTTATCTAAATTTTGTTGATGTGAAAGATCTATGTAAATATTTGCGACATTATGCTCATTGGTATAGTTAAATACAAAATGATCTGCAAAATTTTGATTATTAGTTTTTAAAATCAAAGGCAATTTGAATTTTTTATAATCAAAAGTTGGTAATTTAGCTGTCTCAAATTTATGTTTTAAATAAGACTGATAAGTATGATTTAAAATATTTATTTTCTTAAATTCTTGAAAATGTTTGATTTTTCGCGTTAATTCTTCTATCATAAAAGGCTTTTGTATATAATCACTCGCACCGGCTTTTAGTGGCGCTAAAACTGTATCTGAGCTTATATAAGATATGAGTAAAATAATAATTTTATGCTTAAAAATTTCTACAATATGTTCAAAATTAGCCATACTAGTAGAAAGCAAAATGATTTCATAATCATGATGAGCAAGCTCATTAACATTTGCAATAATATCACAATCATAACCTATAGAATTAAGTTTTGAACCTATGCTTTGGGCTAAATAAAATTCATTTTCTACTATTAAAACTTTCATAATTTCATCCAATCAAAATATTTTAAATTCGCACTTACTAAAACAGCAATTCCTTCTTTTCTTCCTACAAAACCTAAATGCTCTGTGGTGGTGGCTTTGATATTGATTTTATTTGGTGTTACTTTTAATATTTTAGCTATATTAAAAGCAATATCTTCTTTAAAATCTTTCATCTTGGGCGTTTGTGCAATGATTGTAATATCAGCATTCACAAGTTCAAATCCATAATTTTGCACCAAAGTATAAGCATTTTGCAATAAAAGCATAGAATCTGCGTTTTTATATTGTATATCATTATCTGGAAAAAGTTCTCCAATATCTCCAAGTCCTGCTGCACCTAAAAGCGCATCAATTAGTGCATGAGCTAGCACATCTCCATCAGAATGAGCTTTCAAACCCATATTTTCATGTACTTTTACTCCGCCTAAAAGTAAGGCTCTTTGCTCTCCAAATTCATGCACATCAAAGCCATTTCCATTAAAAATTTCCCAAGATGGTTTTGGTAAATTTAAGCTTTTTAAATCTTCTTTAAAGGTAATTTTTTTAGCTAACTCATCACCTTGTACATACCAAATCTTACCACCAATAGCTTGTATTGCTGTGCTATCATCGGTAAAATTTGCATTTTGCTCTAAAGCTTTTTTGAGCATACTTGTGCGCGAAAGTTGAGGGGTTTGTATGAGTTTTATTTTATCTCTGTCGATAACTTCTTGAGCATAAATTGCTGTATCGCTTACTTTTAAAACAGGTGTAATACAATCTGCTTTATCGTAATTTTCTATAATATTATTAAAAAGGTTTTTAGAAATCAAAACCCTTGCGACATCGCTAACTAAAACATATTCACTTTGTACTAAATTTAAAGCATTAAGTAATGATTGTGCTCTTGTATTACCGCCTTTAACAAAATGATACTCAGGTGCAAATCTTTTCATATAAGAAATATTACCAGAAGTAACAATTACTTGTTTAAAAGGGTAAAAAGAACTTAAATTTTTAGTTGCATAAAGCCATAATGGATGTTCACCTAGTCTTAAAAACTGCTTTTTTACTGGAGCATTAAATCTTGATGACTCCCCTGCTGATAGCATAATCAAGGAAATATCTAACATTTGTTACACCTTAATTTTTTATTAATGTTACGATATTATACACCATAAAAGCCAAAATTTATATTTAAGTTAGTAGAATTAATCATTTTAAACAACAAGGAGAAAAATTGAAGGAAAAAATCGAAGAAAGACTAAAACAAGTTATATATCCGGGATTTAAAAAAGATATAGTAAGTTTTGGTTTTGTAAAAAAGATTGATTTGAATGAAAAACAAGCTCATATTGTAGTCGAAATCGTTTCGGCTAATGCTCAAATTGCACAAGAACTTAGACTAAACATTGCAAATGTTTTAAAAGATTTAAATTTAGAGCTTAATTTAGAAATCATACAGCCAAAAATTCCTGAAGAAAAAAGCAATTCAAGAAGTGGTAAAAATATCGCTCCGCAAATTAAAAATTTTCTTATGATTTCAAGTGGAAAAGGTGGGGTAGGTAAAAGTACTACAACTTTAAATTTAGCGATTTCTTTGGCTAAAATGGGTAAAAGGGTAGGGCTTTTGGACGCAGATATTTATGGACCAAATATACCAAGAATGCTAGGTGAGAGTAAAAGCAAACCTGAAATTGTAGGTCAAAAAATTCGTCCTATTTTATCTCATGGGGTTTATATGATGAGTATGGGTGTGTTGATAGAAGAAGGTAAGGGTTTAATGTGGCGTGGCTCTATGATCATGAAAGCGATTGAACAACTTTTAGCTGATGTGCTTTGGCCTGAACTTGATGTATTATTGCTTGATATGCCTCCAGGAACAGGTGATGCGCAAATTACCCTAGCTCAAAGCGTACCAGTGAGTGCAGGTGTGTGTGTAAGTACTCCTCAAGTAGTGTCTTTAGATGATAGCAAAAGAGCGCTAGATATGTTTGAAAAATTGCACATTCCTGTTGCAGGTATTATAGAAAATATGAGTGGCTTTTTATGTCCTGATAATGGTAAAGAATATGATATCTTTGGTAAAGGCACCACAGAAGAAATGGCAAAAGCTTATAAGTGTGAAGTTTTAGCTCAAATTCCTATTGAAATGAGTGTAAGAGAAGGTGGAGATAGCGGTAAGCCTGTAAGTTTTTATATGCCTGAGAGTGTAAGTTCAAAAAGATATTTACAAGCTGCTGAAAAAATTTGGGAATTTATAGAAAAGGTTAATCAAGAAGGTAAAGTAGATAATTCAGCTATTCAACCTATAATGAATGGCAAAAGCGCGTGCTCGCAATAAGGAGGAAAATATGCCAATAGAAAGTAAAGAAGAATTTTTAAATTTAATCAAGCAAATCGAACAAAGGATTAATTATAAAAAGCCTAAAGCTTTTGCTATAGCAAGACTTGATCTAAGTCAAGTTGATCCTAGTAAAAAACTTCAAGCTAATTTTGGTGTGATTAATTTTGAGCAAAATTATGCCGCTGCAGCTGTTATGTTTGAAGCTTTTTTTAGAAGAGGGGTTGATGTTGATTTTAATGAAAGTGAGTTTGTAGCTACTTTGATTAAAGAAGATTTGGATTTTGCACTTGAATGCTTTGCGCCATTTTTACAAGAGCAAGGTCATAAAAATATAGAAGCAATCAAAGCAGCAAAGGAAAATTTTAGAGAAAATGCTTTTTCTTTTGTTTGTATTTTTGAAGATGAAGCACCAAAAAGCTTAGAAAGTGTGTATTTAAAACTTTATTTGCTTTCAAATAAAAAAGTACCTTTGAGAAGTTTAAATTTAACAGGTGCTTTTGGGATTTTACCAAATGTTGCATGGAGTGATAATAAGCCTATTGATTTAGACTTTTTAAGAGAAAATGAGATTGATTTAAAAATGAGTGGAAGGTATCCAAGGATTGATTATGTAGATAAATTTCCAAGATTTTTAGCTCATGTTATTCCTGAGGATAATACTAGAATTTTAGAAAGTTCTAAAGTAAGAATGGGGGCGGTTTTAGCTGCAGGTACTACTATAATGCCAGGGGCTGCTTATGTGAATTTTAATGCAGGTACAACTGGAGCTTGTATGGTAGAAGGGCGTATTAGTTCATCAGCTGTTGTGGGCGAAGGTAGCGATGTAGGAGGCGGTGCTTCTATACTTGGTGTTTTAAGTGGCACTAGTGGTAATGCTATTAGCATTGGTAAAGCTTGTCTTTTGGGTGCAAATTCGGTTACAGGAATTCCTTTAGGGGATAATTGTATCGTTGATGCAGGCATTGCTGTTTTAGAAGGGACTAAATTTGCTTTAAAAAATAAAGAAGAACTTCAAAAAATCAATCCTGATTTTAAATTTGACAAAGATATATACAAAGGTTTAGAATTAGCAGGGCTAAATGGCTTACATTTTAGACAAGACTCTCAAAGTGGAGTGATGATAGCAGCTTTAAACAAAAAAGCCGTAAAACTTAATGAAGATCTACATTAAATTCTTAGCCCTTATGGGTTAAGAATTTTAAAACTCATGTTGTAGATTTTAAATTAAACTATAGATATTGTAAAAATGATTTTTAGTATTTAGTTTTTTTAGTGAAAAATCCTACATAAAAGCTTGAGCTGAATACTTATCTAAATAATATTTTGTGATGATCATTTTTCAATGATATATTTTTGTTTAAAAATACATTGAGTTGCTATAAACTATAATTATAAAATAGTACTTAAGCGAACTTGGAATTTTATAAGAGTAGTTTCTCTTGGGAAGTTAAATTTGTTTTTTGACTTAAAGCAATAAAGCTTTGTAAGTCAAAAAACATTATAAATTCTTACATAGAGCAAGTATTTTGGATAGTTGAATTAAGCATCCAAAGAACTTTTTCGTATTTTGCGATATTTTCTTGAGCAAATGCTGCGGTTGTAGTATCGCTTGCTTTTTCAGCTTCTTCATTTAATTTTTTAAATTCAGCTAAAAGATATTTATAATCTTCTCTAATAAATTCTAAAACTTCTACAGGAGTAAAGCAATCTTTACCATTTTCTAGTTTTGGGCTTTTTGCATTTTCCATTAAAACTTTTTGGCAAGTAATAGCTTTTTCTCCAAGTTGTAAAACTCTTTCAGCGCAATCATCAAAAAGTTCTGCCATTTCTTCATAAGCTTTTTCTGTATATTCATGAATTGAAAAAAACTGTAAACCTTTTACATTCCAATGATAATTATGAAATTTAACCCATAAATGATGAGCATCTGCTTGTAATTGTAATAATTGTTTTGTTACTGACATGTTATCTCCTTTTTTTATTTTTAAAATTATAACATAAAATTATTAAATAATAATTATTATTTAATAAATTTTAATGTTAATAATTATTATATTTTCATTATACTCTTTTTTTACAATAAAGCAAATTTATTTACTTAATATATTTTTGAGTATTAATTTTCCCACCTCTACGCCAGGTTGATCATAAGTATTAATTCCAAGCATAATGCCACATGCAGAAGTAAATAACTCATAATAATACATCAAATACCCACAATGATAAGCATCTAATTTTTCAAGTTCTATAACATCAACGCTTAAATTTTCAGCAATCAAAGCATGCATGGTTGCATCACATTGTGCGTTTAGAAGATCATGCAAATTAACCTCATTAGTAAAATCACAATTTTGCAAATGATTAAAGCTTATATTTGGGATACTAGGAGATTTTTGACTATCTTTGATTTTTAAAAAAGTAACAGTTTTATCTTTGGGTCCATCCATGATAAGTTGTAAAAAGCTATGCTGATCTCTAGCACCAATTAAAGCAATAGGAGTTAAACCTATGCGTTTAAAGCCTTGTTTTTTACCTAGACTTTCAGCAATTAGTTGAATATACCATTCATTAAAACCTTTAAAAGCATCCCCATAAGAAAAAAGCACATTAATATGTGCACTTTTATGTGTGCAGTAATGATAAGCCTTTTGTAAAATTTGATCACATTTTTTCTCAAAAAAATCCACATAACAAGCTTTTGCACCTTCTAATAAGGCTTTAGTATCATACCCACAAAAGCTCAAAGGAACAATACCAATGGCAGATAAAACACTAAATCTACCACCGACATTTTTAGGTATAAAAAAGCATTTTATGTTTAATTCTTCTCCTAGTTTGTGAAGTTTTGACTCAAAATCAGTAATAAACACAAAATTTTTGTGTAAATTTTCATTTTTAAAATCAAAATGAGCAATGATGAGTTTAAATAAAGAAATCACTTCTATAGTTGTGCCTGATTTGCTTGCTATGATGAAAAGTGTTTTTTGGGGATTTATTTTTTGCATAGTTTGGGTAAAAGTATGTGAGGAAGTATTATCTATAATGAAAAGTTTTTTTTCTTCTACTTGATCAAATAAAAGCTCTTTTAAAGCTTTAACCCCGCAACTTGACCCACCCATGCCCACTAAAACGATATTTTCTATATGAGTTTTAGTTGCGATAAATTCTTTGCTTTCTTTGATTAAATCAAAGCTTGTATCTACTAAGTGATAATACCCTATATCACCACTTTCTAACTCATCATTCATTCTATTTGCATAAGCGGTAATTTTTTTAAAATCTTGGGTTTTAAAAAATAAAGTATTATTTAGCATTTTTACTTTTCTCATAAAAATAATTTGTCGCCTCAACAAAGCCTTCTACGCTTCCACAATCAAACCTTTTTCCTTTAAATTTATAAGCTAAAACCATATTATTAGTTGCTTGTGAAAGTAATGCATCAGTTAGTTGAATTTCTCCGTTTTTACCTGCTTTAGTATTTTCTAAAATACCAAAAATATCAGGCGTTAGAATGTATCTTCCTATGATAGCTAAGTTGCTTGGAGCATCTTTTGGATCAGGTTTTTCTACCATAGAATTTACCATGATCAAATCCTCTTCCACAGCATTTCCTGCTATAACCCCATAGTTTGAAACTTGATCAGCTTCAACTTCCATCACAGCTATAACAGAGCAGCGGTATTTTTCATAAATTTTTACCATTTGAGCTAAGACATTTACCCCATCTTCATTTACACATAAATCATCTGCTAAAATAACTCCAAAAGCTTCATCTTGCACTAAAGGCTTTGCTTTTAAAACCGCATCTCCTAAGCCTTTCATTTCATTTTGCCTTGTAAAAGTAAAAGTGCAGCGATCTATGAGTGTTCTTATTTCACTTAAAAGATATTCTTTTTTAGTACCTGCGATTTGGTGTTCAAGTTCATAAGAAATATCAAAATAATCCTCCAAAGCTCTTTTTCCACGCCCTGTAACAAAGCCCATAGTTTCCATACCAGCTTCTAAAGCCTCATCCACACCATAATGAATTAAAGGCTTAGTTAGTATAGGTAGCATTTCTTTAGGTAGGGTTTTTGTAGCAGGTAAAAATCTAGTACCATAACCTGCTGCAGGAAAAATACAAGTTTGAAGCATAGTTTATCCTTAAATTTTTATAAGTTGTTTTGATTATAATTTTATTTAAATATTATAACTAATTTAAGGAAAAAATGAAAACTATTGATCAAATTTATCAAGCAAAAATAGAAATCAAAAAATCAACTTTTTTGTCTTTTTTATGTCCTTTTGAAGATTTTCAAACTTTAATGCAAAAGCTAAGAAATGAGCATTTAAAAGCCGTGCATTTTGTATATGCTTATAGGTATTTAAATGAATTTGATCAAATCATAGAAGATAAAAGCGATGATGGTGAGCCAAAAGGAACTTCTGCTATGCCTTGTTTGAATGTCTTAAGAGGGGCTTTGCTTATTAATTGCGCAGTGATTGTGGTGCGTTATTTTGGAGGGATTAAACTTGGTACAGGTGGTCTTGTAAGAGCTTATAGTGAAGCTACAAATGAAGCTATTTTAAATGCGATGCTTTTAGAATTTGAAGCTAAAAATATTTTAAGTTTAAACATTCCTTTTTATCTTTATGCAAGATTTGAGCATTTTTTAAATAAAAATAACATTTCATATGAAAAAAAATTTCAAGAAAATGTTGAATTGATTTTAAGTGTTAATACAAAAGAAGAAGAGGAATTTAAAAAATTTGCAAAAGAGTTTGAATTTAGCGGACTTGTTTGGAAGTAAGCGTTTGCTTACTTCTTTTCATAAAGAATTTAAAAGATCTTTTACCATATCTTTTTGGGGCTCTTGTTTTTCTTCTATATTAGCTTGCATAGGAGTTTCGTTTTGTCCTCTAAAACGATAATTATAAATATTTGACATATTTGAGCTAAAAATTCCTGTGCTAAATTGATCTTGACTCATGGCTTTTGAAAAAAGCTCATCAAGTTTTATACTTTGCTCGTTTAAATTTTCGCTATTGTTTTGACTAAGTAAAGACATAAAGTCTTCATTAGCTCCTTGAGTGCTTTTATAGGCACTACTTTGACCATATCCATACTCTTTAACCGATAAATTATCATGGTTAACTTGCATGTTTTCTCCTTTCAAAATATTACAAGGAAAAAACAAGCAAAAATCATTCCTTAATCACCATGAGTTGGGTAGTATTCAGCTTCTATTTCATTGTTTTTGATAAACTCTTCTCTAGCTTTGTTACAGCGCTCATCTCTTAGTTTTCTATAAGCATTTCTACTTTCTAATTCTTGAGAAGTTAAAGGGCGATCTTCTAAAAATGAAATGTGAAAATAAGTATCATCTTCTTTGCTGAATTTTTCATAAAATTCAACATAGTCAAAATAATCTTTTTCACTTTGAAAATCAATACTTTCTTCTACATAAATAGTTGGGCCAAAACCTCTGTGATTTTGAGTAAAATGTCCAAAACCAGCTGCATATTTTATCTTAAACGAATTCATTCTAAACCTCCTAAAAATTCGTCATAATTTCCTTTAAAGTCTGTTAATTTCCCATCTTCTAAAAACCATATACGATTAGCAAAAGCACTAATTAGCTCTCTATCGTGGCTTATGCATATCACACAACCTTTGAAATTATACAAGGCTTCACCTAATGCAATGATACTTTCAAGATCTAAATGATTATCCGGTTCATCTAAAAGCAAGAAATTTCCGCGTTCTAACATTAATCTTGAAAGCATTAAGCGGTGTTTTTCACCTCCACTTAAGCTAGAAGCCATTTTTTCTTGATCGCTTCCGCTAAAGAGCATTCTACCAAGACATTTGCGAATTTCATCTAAATCTTTGAATTTTTCACTCATTAACCATTCATAAAGTTTCAAATTTTCATTGATTAAATTTGTCGTATCTTGTGAAAAATATCCCATTTCTATGGTAGCACCAAGGTGGATGTGGCCACTATCAGGTTCTAATTTTGATGCAATGATTTTAGCTAAAGTGCTTTTTCCAACATCATTTGCTCCGATTAAGGCTATTTTATCACCTTTTTCTAATTTTAATTCTAAATTCTCAAATAAAGTTTTATCATAAGCTTTGCTAATACCTTTTAATTCTAAAACTTCATTTCCTATTTCTCTATTTGTTCTAAAAACTATACTAGGATCACGCCTACTTGAAGTTTTAATCTCTTCAAGTTCAAGTTTTTCTAAAGCTTTAGCTCTACTTGTAGCTTGTTTGGCTTTTGAAGCATTAGCACTAAAACGGCGTATGAAATTTTCTAATTCTTCTCTTTCTTTTAAGGTTTTATCGCGTTTGAGTTCAGCTTGTTTAGCAAGCAAGGTTGAAGCCATATACCAATCATCATAATTTCCAGCAAAATCGCGTATTTGTTTAAAATCTACATCTAAAATTCTTGTACAAACTTTATTTAGAAAATGTCTATCATGGCTAATTACTACTAAAGTTCCCTCATGTCTTAAAAGTTCATTTTCAAGCCAAGAAATAGCTTCTAAGTCAAGGTTGTTTGTAGGTTCATCTAAAAATAATACATCAGCACCTAAAAATAATACTTGAGCTAATAAAACTTTAAATTTATCCGCACTTTGTAAAGTACTCATGAGAGCATTAAAATCTTTAATATTTAAAGAGCTAAGAATTTTTTCACATCTAAGTTCGCAATCATAGTTTGGATCTTCTTCTGCTGTTATGATTTCAAGCTCGCTTAATCTATCATTGATTTCATCAGTAAATTCTTCACTCATATAAAGTTTTTCTTTTTCTTTTAGTGCATCATATAATCTTTTATTTGCACACATTACCGCATCTTTGATAGTGTAGTTTTCAAAAGCAAATTGATCTTGTCCTAATACTGCGATTTTTAAATTTGGATCTATACAAATTTCTCCACTGCTTGATTCTATTTCGCCTGAGAGAATTTTTAAAAAGGTTGATTTTCCTGCGCCATTTGCGCCTATAAGTCCATATCTTTCACCACGGTTTAATTTTAAATTTACATCTTCAAATAAAAGTTGGTTTGCAAAACGCATAGTGAGATTTTTTACTTCTACCATAATTTTCCTTAAGAATTTTCTAGATATTGTAGCGAAAAACTTTTGAATGAAGAAGGGCTTGAATCAAGTCAAACCTAAAATATCATACTAAAGAAAAGATTTAATCGTTTTGTAAAGCTCTTCAGAACACTGCTCTGCATATTTCTCCATTTTTGTCTGTAAAAATTTCCCATTTTCCTCATAAAACTCACTCTTAGTTAGGCTTTTAAACTCTTTAACTCTCGCTTGAGTATTTTGCTCTAAGTATTGTTTTATAATTTCACAAGTTTTACCCCTTGTGCGATATGCAACTATAAAAACATCGAAGCACTTTACACCTTGCTCCAAAGCTTCCTTATTTAAGAGCTCAAATTTATTTACAAGTTCCAAATCATCACCAGCTGAGCAAAAAGACATATATTGATCTTTAAATTCTACTATGGCTATAAAATCTCCTTTTTCATAATATTTAAAATATCTTATTAAAGGCTTCTTTTCTAAGGTACGTAAAAATGCACGAGAAATGCTTGCAGTTTTTCCTGTGTTAGCTGCACCTTGAAGTGTAATTAACGCGTTAAAATTCACCATTATTTATTCTTGTTTATCTTCATTTTCTATATTTTGTATCAAATCCATAATTTGATAAAAATTATAACTATAAGCCAAATCATCAGCTCTTGTAATATCCCAAATCCATAAAATTATAATTAAGATTTTTAAACCGATTAAAATTGCACCTCCAAATACAAATGCAATCCCTGCGAATTCACTTTGGAGTCCATTAAACACAATCCGTGGAAGAATAAGTATAGCAACCAAAAGAAATATTCTTATCCAACCTGCAACTTTTCGCCCAGTCATAAATCTAGCAATTCCAAAAGCACCGAAAAAAAATGTTAAAAATCGTAATTTTGGTGCTTCTTTTAAATTTAGTTTATCTATCCTACTATCAAATTGCTTTAATTGTTCGCTAGAAAATTTTCCAAGTTTTTGTTCAATTAAATCTAATTCATAATCACCACCAATAGCCCACGCAATGTTTGCTATCGAATCCACTTTATCCACAAAAAACTCCTTTTTAAAAAATGATATTAAATTATTCCACAATTTAGCTTAATTAATATTGAAATAATCAATATTAATTAAATAAAATATAGAATATTTCAATTGTTTTTAATAAAGAATTTTTAATGTAAAATCAGCCCATAAGTATTTAAAAATTTAGGGTAGCTTATGGCAAAAAAGAGCAAACGCGATATGGCATATGAATTAGATATTGATGTTAGCACTTTGTATAATTGGAGAAAATACAAACCTAATTTATATCGCATCGTTATGCTTGGCTTTAAATTTGATGAACTTTTGGAAAAAAATAAAAAAAATTATGAAGAGCTACTTGAGATAAATCAAACCATACAAGATGAAATTGCAAAATTTAAATAAAAACAATTTAATGATTTTAATATATTTATTAGCTTTTTAATTTCATAAAGTTTTATTTTAAAAGTTTTTTCGTGTTATCATTTGTTGCTTTGAAATTTAACTATCTAAGATAAATTACATTATTTTTTACTAAGCATATTTCAGGCATATTTATTTTAATTTCTATTTTTATTTTACTTATAATATGTATTAAAAAAATAATTCAAAATTGTTGTATAATTTTTAAAATTATTTTTAAATTAAGGTTATTTGATTGAGTTTAGTTTTATTATCTTTTTTACCTTCTTTTAGTTTTGTTTTGGAATTTTTAGCTTTATTTTTAGCTTATTTTTTTAAGCAAAATAAGATTTTTTTCTTGCTTTTGTTGATTTTATGTGCTAGGGCTTTATCTTTAGTGGCAAGTGAATATCAAGCGCATTTGTTTATCTCGGTATTTTTACCTTTTTCTTTTGTGCTTTTTGTGTTTTTGCAAGATAGTAAGCTTGTTTTTGAAAGAATTAATTTTATTAAATTTGCGTATTTAGCCTTTATGGGTTTTGTAGCGTTAATACTTAGCACAAGTACTAATTTTAATGCAAGCATTACAAGTGAAATTTTCGGCCTTTCAACGCAATTTTTTAAGCCTATTAGTGAGTTAAGCTTTTGTGTATTTTGGGTAGGAATGATATTTTTATTATTTTCATATTTTAAAAATAATGATTTTCATTTTTTGCTAGCTTATATGGGCTTGAGCGTGCAATTTTTATTTTACAATAGTGTTGATTTGGGTTATTATGAATTTGCTTCTTTGGTGTTGATAGGATTTTTAGTGTATAAAGCTTATAAAATAGCCTTTTTTGACACTTTAACCAATTTGCCAAATTTAAAGGCCTTAAGAAGATATGCCCAAGGACTTGAAAATTTTCATTTAGCCTTGATTGAAGTAAAAAATATCAATGAAATTTATCATCAAAAAGACTCAAAAATGGGCGAGTTTATAATGCATGAATTTGCTAGGATTTTAAAAAAAGCTTTACATGCTAGGGTTTTTAAAGATGATAAGGATTATTTTATTATTGTATTTGAAAATGAAAATATAGCCTTTGTGCAAAGCAAGCTTCAAATGCTTGAAAATTTTATGCAAAAATATTGTTTTGAATTTAAAGAACAAAATGTAAAGTTAGAAATTAAACTTTGTTTATCAAGCAAAAATGAAAACATAGAAGAAAGTTTAAAACAAGCAAAATTAGAACTTAGAAGACAAAAGGATTAAAATGTTAGATTTGATTTTTAGAGAGTATGATATAAGAGGGCTTTACCCAAGTGAGTTAAATGAAAAAAGTGTAAAAGCTATAGGCTATGCTTTGGGTTTAGAAATGAAATCAAGGGGTTGTGAGAAAGTAAGCGTAGGCTATGATGCAAGATATAGTGCAAATGAACTTTTTAACTATTTAATCAGCGGTTTAAATAAAGCTAATATGCAAGTTTTCAATATAGGCTTAGCACCAACTCCTATGGGGTATTTTAGTTTATTTTTTGATGATATTTTTGATGCAAATATCATGATAACAGGTTCGCATAATCCAAAAGAATACAATGGCTTTAAAATAACGATTAATAAAGAAAGTTTTTTTGGTGCTGATTTGAAAAAGCTTTCTTTAAAAGTGCAAGAGTATTTAGAACTTGAAATCAATGATGATTTAAGATATGAAAATTATGATATTAAAAGCTTATACATAGACTTTTTAGCTAAACATTTTTCACATCTTAAGGGCTATAAAGAAAAAATCATTATTGATTGTGCAAATGGAGCTACTGGAGTGATTATAAAGCCTTTGGTGGAAAAATTAAATCTTAATGCACAAATTTTATTTGAAAATCCTGATGGAAATTTCCCAAATCACGCGCCCGATCCAACAGAGCTTGAAAATTTACACGCATTGCAAGTTGCGCTAAAAGAAAATGAAAATGCAAAAATGGGCTTTGCTTTTGACGGAGATGGGGATCGTTTAGTAGTAGCAAGTAAAGACTATGTATTTAAGGGCGATGAGCTTTGCTATTTATTTGCTAAAAATATAAAAAATCCTAGAGTTTTAGGTGAAGTAAAATGTTCTAAAAATCTTTTCGATGAGGTAGCTAAATTTGGTTTTATCATGATGGGTAAGACCGGGCATTCTAATATTAAAAAAATGATGAAAGAGCAAAATATCGACATAGCAGCAGAACTTAGTGGGCATATTTTCTTTAAAGATAGATATTTTGGTTATGATGATGGAATTTATGCATTTTTAAGAACTTTAGAGCTTTTAGTAAATGGTTTTGATATAGAAAAATTAGTTAAAGAATTACCAAAACTTTATGCAAGTGAAGAGATTAAGCTTAAGGTTAGTGAAGAAAATAAATTTCAAATCATAGAAAAATTTAAAGAAAAAGTAAAAGCAAATGCTTTTGAAAATGTGCTTGATTGTAATGAAATTGACGGAGTTAGAATCACCTTTAAAGAAGGTTGGGCACTTTTGCGTGCTTCTAATACAAGTCCATATCTTATCATGCGTGCTGAAGCTACAAGTGCTGAATTTAAAGACTTTTTAGAAACAAGAGTAAAAGAACTTTTTGAAGAAATCATAAAAGAGCTTGCATAAGTTCTTTTACATCAATATTTTTTGTGTATAAATATGCTCTTAAGAGTTTAGGGATTTTTGCTTTTCTATAAATTTCTTTAAATTCTTTTGGCATTTTCTCACAACTTACAAAAGGAAAAATCAAAACTTTTTCTTGTATGTAAACAATGCCTATTTTATGCGAAATTACTCCATCGCCTTTTAAAGCTTCTTGTCTTTGTTTAGCACTTAAAAGTACTCCAAGTTTTTTAAAACATTTTGCGATTAAACTTTCATCTTTATGAGTAATGTAAATATTTTTAAATTCACAAATATTTTCTTCTTTTAAGTCTTTTTCTAGGTATTTAAAGCTTTTTTTTACTCCATTTGGATAAAGCTTTAAAAACTCATTAGCAAAATTTTTGCGTATGAAATTTCTAAAATATTTTTCATCATCATTACTCTCATCATGAAAATAGCTGATATTATTTTCTTTTAAGTAATTTGAAATTTCTTCTTTTGGAATTTCAAGCAAGGGTCTTATGATGGTAAAATATTTTCTTTTTTCAATATCTTTAAAACCAAGTAATTCTCTAAGTCCTGCACCTTTGGAAAATTGCATTAAAAACCATTCTAGTTTATCATTTAAATGATGAGCTAGTAAAAGATTATCATAAGAGTGATTTTTGCAAAGTTCTTCAAAAAATTCATAACGCAAAGCTCTTGCACAAGCTTCGAAATTTTTTGTTATCTTAGGTGCGGTTTTGATGTAAATTTTTTTATGAAAACGCTTGGCTAATTCTTTAGCACTTTGCTCTTCTTTATCGCTATTTTTGCGAGTTTTGTAGTTTATAAAAGCAAGATCAAAATCTATATTTTTTTCTAAAAGCATGAAAAATAAAGCGCTAGAATCACTCCCATGAGAAAATGCTAAAAGATTTTTCCCTTGCTTTAAATGATTTAAATATTTACTATCAATCATCAAACTTTCTTAAGGCTTTTGCAATGAGTTTTTTATCTAAGCTCTGTGTGATTTCACACTCATAAAGCTCGCCCATTTCTAAATTTCCACAATCACTTTCATTGATGAGAATTTCTCCATCAATATTTCTATCCCAACGCAAATCTTTTGCACCGATGAAAAATTCTCCTTCAGAGCTTTGACCTTCACAAAATGCTAAAGTTTTTTTACCAACTTGTTGATTAAAACTTTTTTCTATACATTCATCGACGATTTTTTCTATCACTTTTAATCTTGCATTGATGATTTTACTAGGAATTTGTTCCATTTCAAAAGCTGCGGTATCTTCTTCTTTAGAATAAGCAAAAACACTAATTCTATCAAAACCAAATTCTTTTATAAAAGCGCATAATTCTTCAAAGTCCTCATCACTTTCTCCAGGGTGTCCTACTATAAAACCTGTGCGTAAAAATGAATTTGGAGCTTGTTTCATTAAATTTAAAAGCTCGATTAATTTAGCTTTGTTAGCTCCGCGTTTCATGATTTTAAGCATATTATCACTGATGTGTTGTAAAGGCATATCAAAATAATTTACAAAAACTTTTGATTGAATGATTTTTTCTATCACTTCTTTACTAATGCTTGTTGGATATAGATATAAAATTCTAGCAGCCTTTATACCTTGGATATTTTCTATAGCTTCAATAAGCTTTAAAAGTCCATCTTTTTGACCTTGATCAAACAAATACGAACTTGTATCTTGAGCGATAAAAGAAAAGTCTTTATAGCCTTTTTTAACAAGTTCTTTTACTTCATTTATAATACTTTCTAAGCTTCTTGATTTAAGTTTGCCTTTAAAACTTGGTATAGCGCAAAATGAACATTTTTGATTGCACCCTTCAGCTATTTTGATAAAAGCATGATAGTTTGATCCTGTGATCACACGATTGGTATTTTTATCTTGTAAGTAAGTAGAATTTGAAAATAGATTAGTTTTTTTAAGTATCATTTCATCAATTTTTTCATAATCTCCCACACCGGTAAAAAGATCAACTTCAGGTAGTTCTTTCATTAATTCTTCGCGGTAGCGCTGCATTAAACATCCTGTTACAACCAGCAACGAGTCCTTTTTTCTTTGCTCGTGTAAGTCTAAAATCGCATTTATGCTTTCTTTTTTAGCACTATCTATAAAACCACAGGTATTTACAATCAAAACATCAGCCAAGCTTGGTTCATCACAAATTTCATAATCACTTAATCTTCCAAGCATGATTTCACTATCAACTAAATTTTTATTACAACCTAAAGACATTAAAAAAAGTTTTGGCATATTTCTCACTTTAAATGTTTTATTTTTTGCTAAAATTATAAGATTAAATTATATCAAAATTAGAAAGAAAATTTTTATGGATAATTACGAATACAGCGAACTTTTAAAAAAATTAAAAAACAAAGTTGGAAATATCGCTTCTATCATTAAGCCTGAAGAGATAAAAGCAAGATTAAAAGAAATAGAAAATTTAGAAAATTCCCCTTCTTTTTGGAGTGATGTAAAACAAGCAGGCGTTATAGGTAAAGAAAAAACTAAAATTTCAAATTTACTTAAAAATTATGAAAATGCAAATAATGCTTTAAATGATGCAAGTGAGCTTTTTGATCTTGCTAATAGTGAAAATGACTTAGATACTATAGAAGCTTTATTTGAAGATGCAAACAAGCTAGAAGATCTTATTGTAAATCTTGAAATTTCTATGCTTTTAAGTGGGGAAAATGATGGTAAAAATGCCATAGTTTCTATTCACCCAGGAGCAGGTGGAACGGAGAGTAATGACTGGGCTAGCATGCTTTATAGGATGTATTTGAGATTTTGTGAAAGAGAAGGCTTTAAAGTAGAAACGCTTGACTTTCAAGAAGGCGAAGAAGCAGGGCTTAAAGATGTTAGCTTTTTAGTAAAAGGTGAAAATGCTTATGGGTATTTAAAAGCTGAAAATGGCATTCATCGTTTAGTAAGAACTTCTCCATTTGATAGTGCAGGGCGTCGCCATACGAGTTTTTCTAGCGTGATGGTTTCACCTGAACTTGATGATGATATAGAAATAGAAATTGAAGAAAAAGATATAAGGATTGATTATTATAGAGCAAGCGGAGCGGGTGGACAACATGTTAATAAAACTGAATCAGCAGTGCGCATAACTCATATGCCAAGTGGTATAGTAGTGCAATGTCAAAACGATAGAAGCCAACACAAAAACAAAGCAACTGCTTTTAAAATGCTAAAATCACGCCTTTATGAGCTTGAGCTTATGAAACAACAAGATGAAGCAAATTCAAGTGAAAAAAGTGAGATAGGTTGGGGTCATCAAATCCGTTCTTATGTACTTTTTCCTTATCAACAAGTTAAAGATACACGCTCAAATGAAGCTTTTTCACAGGTTGATAATATCTTAGATGGAGATATTAAAAAAATCATA
The DNA here is from genome assembly GCF_025772105.1 of Campylobacter sp. IFREMER_LSEM_CL1846. Lineage (NCBI taxonomy): Bacteria > Pseudomonadati > Campylobacterota > Epsilonproteobacteria > Campylobacterales > Campylobacteraceae > Campylobacter > Campylobacter sp. IFREMER_LSEM_CL1846. The sequence continues at coordinate 35,092 of NZ_JAKMRM010000007.1, forward strand.
GAAGGTGTTTTAATAGCGCAAAAAGCGCAAGATTGATACTACAAAAGGATATTAAATGGAAAAAATTCTAGTTTGTGTAGATGTTTTAGAGCCTTGTAGGGAAAGTTTGCATTATGGGGTGTATTTAGCTAAAAAGCTAGATTTACCTTTAATGTTTTTATATACTATAGAACCAAATTTTACTAATGCTGAATTAGCTTGTAGTTTTGGCATAGGTGCTAGTGGGTGTGTGATTGAAGATTTAGTAGAAGAGCAAAGCCAAAAAAATGAAAATCTTTGCAAAAAAGGGCAAAGAATTTTAGAAGAATTTTGTGCTTATGCAAAAGAACAAGGCGTAAAAGAATGCTTTAGTGTGCAAAGAGATGGAGACTTAGAAGAGGTTTTAAAAGAATATAATGATCAAATAAGATTAGCCATAGCAGGTTTAAAAGGCGGGGGTAAGAAAAATAAAATAGGTATTCATACAGAAGAATTAGTAAGAGCTTTAAATGTGCCTATTTTGCTTGTAAATTCTTCTTTTAAAGAGATTAAAAGTGTGATGATGGCTTATGATGGGAGTAATTTAGCTAAAAAGGCCATAGAGCAAGCCATTAAAAGACCTATTTTTAAAGAAGCAAAGCGTTATGTAGTAAATGTTTCTAAAGATGAAAAAGCTTCTTGTGAGTTATTAGCTCAAGTAGGTCAAATTTTTAAAGAAGCAAATTTAAATGTACAAACACAGCATTTAAGCGGAGAGATTACTCAAGCTTTATTTGATTTTGGTGAGCAAAATGATATAGATTTATTGATCATGGGAGCTTATTCACATCATTGGTTAAAAAGTATTTTATTTGGTAGTTTGACAAATGATATTTTAACTAAGGCTAAAAAACCTTTATTGTTAATTCGCTAACATTAATTTATTTTGATTAAAGATTATAAAATAAATACATGAAGAATTTTCATGTATTTATAAATTTAATAATAAAATAAAACTAATTGATATAAAGATTAACCATATAAAAAGAAAAAATGCCATTAAAAATGGTTTAAAACCTGCATTTTTTAAAACATTTTTATGGATATTTACTCCTAAAGCTACCATAGCCATAGAAAGCAAAAGTGTGTCTATAGTTTGTATGCTTGGTTTTATATAGTTAAGCGCAAAATCTGTATTTAATATTTCAAGTGAGCTAATACCGCATGCAAATAAAAACCACAAAGCAAAATAAGGAATATTTGCTTTAATGGAGATTTTTTCATTATTTTTACTTAGAAATTTCAATGAAAAAAGACTTAAGAAAATCAAAAAAGGCACTAGCATTAAAACACGCATCATTTTTTCTATGACAGCACCATCTCCTGCTTTTACAGCTTCACCTGCTGCAACAGCATGTGCAACTTCATGCAAGCTTGCTCCCATGAAATACCCTATTTGCTTTAAATTAAAAAAATCAAACCAACCTAAATTCCAAGCCAAAGGATATAAAAACATCCCTAAAGTTCCAAACACAACCACAGTGCAAACTGCTACGCCAACTTTAGCAGAGCCACCTTTAACAATGCTTTCACTAGCCATCACAGCAGCTGCTCCACAAATGCTTGAGCCACTACTTATAAGTATGCTTTCTTTAAGATCAAGTTTGAATAATTTTCCTAACAAAAGCCCTATAAAAAAGGTAGAAAATACCACTAAAAATGCTAGCAAAATCCCATTTAATCCAACTTTTTCTAAATCATTAAAAGTAATTCTAAAACCATAAAGTATAATTCCAAGTCTTAAAATTTCTTTTGTTGCTATGCCTAAAACTCCTGATTTTTTGAGTAAATTTGCATTTTGATGAGCTAAATTTCCTATTAAAGCTCCTAAAATCACGGCTATGATTAAAGCTGAAATTCCAAGATTTTTAAAAAAATTAAGCTCAGAAATAGCAAAAGCACAAAAAGCAAGAGTAAAAAGCAGTAAAAAAGCTTCAAATTTTCTATTTTTATATATATTTTTATGCATGAATTTTTCCTTTTTTTGTTTTTTTGTAATCTTAATGATTTTTTTATGATAAGTAAAATTAATTTTATTTGATATAATGATTAAAAATATTTATCAAAAGAGTGCTTATGACTTTTAAACAAATAAAATATTTTCAAGCCTTGTGTAGAAATTTAAATTTAAGAGCTTGTGCTAAAGAATTAAATATAACTCAATCTGCTTTGTCTTTAGCTATATTTGAACTTGAAAAAAGTTTAAACACCAAGCTTTTTGATAGAAATGCTAAATTTTTAAGCTTAAATGAAAAAGGAAAGGTTTTTTTAAAACAAATCGCTCCTTTGATTTTAGAATTTGAACGCATAGAAAAAGCAATGCAAGATGATCAAAGCTATGAAATAAGTATGAAAGCTAGTCAAAATGTAGGTACTTATTTACTAGGAACTTTTTTAGATCAAAAGGCGGAAAATATCAAGTTAAATTTGTCTTTGGATAATAGTCAAAATATCATCAAAGATATTTTAGATAAAGAAATCGATATAGGTTTAATTGAAGGTATTTGCAAAGATAAGGATATAAAAAAGATTAAAATTTGTGATGATGAGCTTATTGTGGTGAGTAAAAATGACTTCAAAAAAGAATTTTTCATAGATGAATTAAAGGATTTTAAATGGCTAAGTCGTGAGCAAGGTTCAGGTGCAAAAGAAGTGTTTTTAAATGCTTTGCCTAAAGATGTAAAGCTTAATTTGGTTTATGAGTTAAACTCAACTGCTATGATAAAAGAGTTGGCTAAAAAAGGTAAATTTTTAGCAGTTTTACCTAAATTTAGTGTTAAAGAAGAGCTTGAAGCTAAAAGTTTATTTGAAGTAAGATTAAAAAATTTTAAAATTTCAAGAGAGCTTTGCTTGATTTATCATAAAAATAAAGAACCAAGCAATAAATTTATAAATTTATGTGAGTTTTTAAAATTTTGCATTCAAAAAGATTTAGCTTAATTCTTGAATACATTTTTTAAAAAGTTCTCCTCTTTCTTCATAAGATTTAAACTGATCTAAGCTTGCACAAGCAGGGCTTAGTAGGGCTACTTCATCATTAGTTAAGTTTTGATTGATTTTTTCTACCGCTTTAGGTAAAAACTCACAAAAATATGCTTTTAAATTAGCATTTTTAGCATAATCAAGTATTTTATTGGTGCTTTTTCCTATGGCATAAAGCTCTATATCAAGCTCTTTCATAAAAGCAAATAAAGCACTTAAATTCACTCCCTTATCATCCCCACCTATGATAAGATGAATTTTTTTATCCTTATAGCGTTTAAGAGCAGCTAAACTAGCATCAAGATTAGTCGCTTTAGTATCATTTACCCAAAGTCTATTTTTATGATCAAATATTTCTTCAAGTTTATTTTTTTCTATTTTAAACTCATTTAAAAGCTCATAAGAGCAACGATCTAGTATGATTTTTTCTATACTTAAGGCAATAAGAGCATCAAGCAAAAAAGGGGTTTTAAAATGAATTTTTTCTAAATCAATTTGCATTTTTTTAGCTAAATCTTGCTCATCTTCATAGCTTATAACATAAGCATGGGTTGGATAAGCCTCATACTTTTTAGGTAAAATTACCACATCATTTTCATTCATTCTTTCAAGCACGCTAAGCTTTGCTTGCTCGTAGTTTTCAAAGCTTTTATGCCAAGAAAGATGATCAGGTGTGATAGGTAAAAGTGCATAAATTTCAGGTTTAGCTACTTTGGTGTAAAAAAGCGAAAAAGATGAACTTTCCAAAATCCATAATTTAGCACTAATATCCATTTGTGCTAAAGGAGTTCCTATGTTTGCTCCCATTTGTGCATTGATATGTTTTAAAAGATGATGTGCCATTTGGGTGGTGGTGGTTTTGCCATTTGTTCCGCTTATCCAAACACTTTTTGGCATGCCATCATAAAAAAAATCATACTCACTGCTTAAATTTTTTGCTTGCTGTATGAGAAAATGATCATTTGGAAAGCCAGGACTTGGAATTTCTAAGTCACTTTTTAAAGGATCAAATTCACAAGGCGGTAAAAGTGTATTGTTAAATTCATCTTTACTTATACTTGCAAAATGATCATCATAAATATCGCAATTTCCAAAACGCTGCGCAAAAGCTTTAGTTGTTTTTCCGTATCCAAAAAGTGAAATTTTCATTATCTTAACTTTATACTAATTAATGCAATGATATTTGCAAGTAAGGCTATCATCCAAAAACGCACGATGATTTTATTTTCCACCCAACCTATTTTTTCAAAATGATGATGAATAGGTGCCATTTTAAATACTCTTTTATTAAAGATTTTAAAACTTCCTACTTGTAAAATCACTGAAATAGTTTCTAAAACAAATACAAAGCCTATCAGTAAAAGTAAAATTTCATTTTTACTTACTATGCCAAGATAGCCTAAAAACGCCCCTATGCTTAAACTCCCACTATCTCCCATAAAAACTTGTGCAGGATAGCAGTTATACCACAAAAATCCCATAAGCGCACCAACTAAAGCCGCACTTATTACCACAAGTTCTCCTAGACCTTGAATTTTAGGTAAAAATAAATAAGAACTATAAATAGCATTTCCACTTAAATACAAAAAAGCACCAAGACTTAAAAGAGAAAATATAGAAGGCACGGTTGCAAGACCATCAAGCCCATCGGTTAAATTTACAGCATTAGAGCTTGATATAATAACTAAAATCCATAAAAACAACATAAACATACCACCATCAAAAATAGCATGTTTGTAAAAAGGTAAATAAAATTCAGTATTTATATCAAATAAATATAATAATCCAACACAAATAAAGGCAGCGCTAAATTGTCCTAGAAGTTTCATTTTTGGGCTTAATCCTGCATGATTGTCTTTTTTTAAAATTTTCCCCAAATCATCAACTAAGCCTATAGTGCAAAATAATACTAAACATAATAATCCAACGATTACAAAACTATTATTTAAATCAGCACTTAAAACACTTGCTATGATAGTAGCAAAGATAAAAACAAGCCCACCCATAGTAGGGGTATGAGATTTAGCTTGGTGTGATTGTGGAGCGTATTCATAAATAGGTTGATTTGCTTTTTTGTTTTGAGCCCATTTGATAAATTTTGGCATTAAATACAAACTCAAAAACAAAGCAATAAAAAATGCAAAACCAGCACGCACGCTAATATAAGAAAAAAACATATAATTTGTATATTCTGTAAGATAAAACAAAATTTTAACCTTGTATTTGTTTTTTAAAAGCATAATTTTAGTAAAATCACATAAATAAATTATAAAAAAGAGTAAAAAATGAGTCAAAAATGTATTTTGATAATCACAGATGGTATAGGACATAATACAAATTCAAACTATAATGCTTTTTTTCATGCTAAAAAGCCAACTTATGATAAGCTTTTTGAAAATACCCCTAATGTTTTGATAAAAACAAGTGGCTTGGCAGTTGGCTTACCTGAAGGTCAAATGGGTAATAGCGAAGTAGGGCATATGTGTATAGGTAGTGGACGCATAATCTATCAAAATTTAGTCAAGATAAATAAAGCCATAGAAAATGACACTTTAAAAGACAATAAGGCTTTAAAAGAATTGTTGCAAAAATGCAAAAGAGCGCATATTATAGGGCTTTATAGTGATGGCGGGGTGCATTCTATGCATACACATTTTAATGCACTTTTAAAAATTTGTAAGCAAGAAAATAAAGAAGTTTTTGCACATGCAATTAGTGATGGTAGGGATTGTCCTCCAAATTCGGGTTTAGAATTTATAAAATCTTTACAGGAATTTTGCGAAAAAGAAGGGGTTAATTTTGCTTCTTTATCGGGAAGATTTTATGCTATGGATAGAGATAAGCGCTATGATAGGGTTAAGTCTTATTATGATACTTTATTTGCTAAGGCACCAAAGTGTGATGATTTTATGCAATTTATACAAAAAAACTATGATGAAAATATCACAGATGAGTTTTTAACCCCAGTTATTAGTCAAAACTTTGATGGAATTAAGGCTGAAGATGGTGTGATTTTTATCAATTTTAGAAATGATAGAATGCGTCAATTAGTCGCTTCTTTAACCCAAGAAAGTTTTAATGAATTTCCAAAAGAAGTGCTTATAAAAAATGCCATTACTATGAGTTTGTATGATGAGAGTTTTAAACTACCTGTGATGTTTGAAAAAGAAGAGTTAAATAATACTTTAGCTTCTGTGATAGCTAATGCAAATTTAAGCCAACTTCACACAGCTGAAACAGAAAAATACGCTCATGTAACCTTTTTCTTTAATGGGGGAAAAGAAGAATTAGAATGCAATGAAACAAGAATTTTAATTCCAAGTCCTAAAGTAAAAACATACGATGAAAAACCTCAAATGAGTGCTAAAGAAGTCACAGATGAGGTGCTTAAGGGTATAGAAAGTGGTATGGATTTTATCGTAGTAAATTTTGCAAATGGTGATATGGTAGGACATACGGGTGATTTTGAAGCTGCGATTAGTGCGGTTGAATGTGTAGATGAGTGTTTAGGTAGGGTTATTGCTAAAGCAAGAGAGCATGATTATGCTTTTATTATTACTTCAGATCATGGAAACTGTGAAGCGATGAGGGATGAAAAAGAAAATATGCTCACTAATCACACGACCTTTGATGTTTTTGCTTTTGTTGAAGCTAAAGGAGTAGAAAAGCTTAAAGAAGGCATGGGGCTTAGTAATATAGCACCAAGCGTGCTTAAAATTTTAAACTTACCTATCCCAAAAGAAATGGATGAGGCTTTATTTTAATTTAAAGGAGAACAATGAAATTTAGTGGAAAAAATGTTTTAATAACAGGTGCAAGTAAAGGTATAGGTGCAGCAATAGCCAAAGAATTAGCAAGTTATGGCTTAAAAGTTTGGATTAATTATAGAAGTAAGCCTGAACTTGCTGATGCACTAAAAGAAGAGATAGAAAAAAGTGGTGGTTGTGCGGCTGTGATTAAATTTGATGCAAGTGTTGAAGAAGAATTTACAAGCGCTATTGCAACTATAGTAGAAAGTGATGGTGAGCTTAGTTATTTAGTTAATAATGCAGGTATTACTAATGATAAATTAGCACTTAGAATGAGTATGGATGATTTTTCTTCAGTGATTAATGCTAATTTAAATTCAAGTTTTTTAGGTTGTAGAGAGGCATTAAAAACTATGAGTAAAAAGCGTTTTGGTGCGGTTGTAAATATTGCTTCTATAGTTGGAGAAATGGGAAATGCAGGCCAAACTAATTATAGTGCTAGTAAAGGCGGTATGATAGCTCTAACAAAATCTTTTGCTAAAGAAGGCGCAGCAAGAAATATAAGATATAACTGCATTACCCCAGGTTTTATAAAAAGTGATATGACTGAAGTTTTAAGTGATGAGATTAAACAAAATTATATTAACAATATCCCTTTAAAGCGTTTTGCAGATGCTAGTGAAGTAGCTCAAGCTGTGGCATTTTTATTAAGTGATCATTCTTCTTATATCACAGGAGAAATTTTAAAAGTCAATGGCGGGCTTTATATGTAAGCAAGGTTTTAACCTTGCTTAGTTTCTATAGCCACTACTGCTATGGCAAAACCCCCATCATGTGCTACGCTTACACTTGCTGATTTAATTTTGAATTCTTGCATGACTTTTTGAGAAAAACTAATGTGCGGAGCATTTTTATCATCCTTAGAGATGATGATGTCAAAAAAAGAACATTCTTTAGAAATTCCAACCCCCAAAGCCTTAGAGGCAGCTTCTTTAATAGCCCAAAATCCGGCTAGAGTGTTGGTATTTTTTATATAACTTTGCTCTTTCTTGGACAAAAATTTATCCAAGAAAAGCATTTTATGTCTTTCATAAATTTTTTCTATGCGAGAGCATACGACTATGTCACAGCCTATCATTAAGATACTACAAAGTCGGTAAAATAAATATTTTTGATAAAACCATCAGTTAAAACTTCATTGATCTTGCCGGTTAATTCATCTTTTAATCTTTCTTTACCCTTTGTAGTGCTTACTTCTTCAAAGGTTTTTGATGTTAAAGTTCTAATGATAATATCTCTAATAATAGCAACTTTTTTATCAAGTTCAGGAGTTAAGGTTTCAACATTTTGTTCAAGTTGAATGGTGCATTTTACATATCTTGATCCACCATCACTTAATAAATTTAGCGTAAAAGGTGCTAAAGGATACATCACGCCAATATTTGCATAATCACTCCCTCTAGCTGCTACTGCATTTGTTTTTTTAGGAGCTTGTGCAACTTGTGCGCTTTCTTCAGTTTGCGGGGTAGGATTTTCTTCAGAGCCGCCACTAAACATTAGATAAGCAATTGCTCCTACAATAACAAGTAAAAATACAAATAAAAATACAACGATAATGATTACTAAAGTATTCCCGCCTTTTTTCTTTGATTCACCTTGTTCATCCATCATATCATCAGCCATATTTTTCCTTTTATAAAATTTTAAAATGTTATTGTATCAAAAATTATATTTTTTTTAAATTATGATTATTTAATCTTTTGTAAATGTCTATAAACACTAGGTTCGGAAATATTTAAAAGCTCCGCAACTTTAGGAATAACACCTTTTACATTAAATACGCCTTTTTCATATAAGCTAGCTATCATTTTTTGTTTTTCCTTTGGTTTTAAACTTTTATTTTTAAAACTTTCAATATCTATCCCCGTAATATCTTCAACGATTTCTTCTAAATCAAGTTTTATGTATTCTTTATTTTCTTGTTCAGGACTTTCATAAGAATTATCATAAATATTTCCAAGATTTAAAATTTCATCAGAGATTTTTTTAAATGCTGAAGTATCATGATTAATACAAAGCAAACCTTCAAGTTTTTCATCTTTTTTAATAAAAAAAGTAGAGCCTGACATTACTTGTGAGCTTTTAGCTGAAGTTTTATAATGTGTTATATAATCACGCTCTAAATAGATTTTGTTTTTAATCATTTCAATAGCAAAGCCTGTTAGAGGTGAATTTATAGTTCTTTTGCTAATATGATTATTAGCTATTTCTGCTATATTAGTACCATCTTCACTTACATCATGCAAAACTATTTCATAATTTCTTCCCAAAGCATCAGCAAGAAATTTCACTAATTTAATATAGTAAGTTCTTGTTTCTTTATCCATTAAACTCTCCTTGTTTTATTAATTTTGTAGTAAAAATATTTAAAATAAGAGCACTTATTCTTATTTTTCAACAATTTTAATACAAAATAAAAATAATTATGCTTAAAAAAAGATTATTTTTTCAAAAATAATAATTTTTATTGTTTAATTTTATTTTAATAATATAGGGATATAATTTATCAAATAATAAAAATTATTATTTATAAAAAGGAGAAAAGATGAAAAAACTAACCAATGATTTCGGAAATATCATAGCCGATAATCAAAATTCATTAAGCGCAGGTGCTAAGGGTCCACTTTTAATGCAAGATTATATTTTGTTAGAAAAACTTGCCCATCAAAATAGAGAAAGAATTCCAGAAAGAACTGTTCATGCAAAAGGGAGCGGTGCTTATGGGGAGCTTAAAATCACTAAAGATATTTCTCAATACACCAAGGCAAAAGTTTTACAGCTTGGAGAAAATACACCTTTATTTATAAGATTTTCAACCGTTGCAGGCGAAGCAGGTGCAGCTGATGCAGAAAGAGATGTAAGAGGTTTTGCTATTAAATTTTATACTAAAGAAGGAAATTGGGATTTAGTAGGTAATAATACTCCGACATTTTTTATAAGAGATGCATATAAATTTCCTGATTTTATCCACACTCAAAAAAGAGATCCAAGAAATCATTTAAGAAGCAATAATGCTGCATGGGATTTTTGGAGTCTTTGTCCTGAAAGCTTACATCAAGTTACTATTTTAATGAGCGATAGAGGTATTCCTGCAAGCTATCGTCATATGCATGGTTTTGGAAGTCACACTTATAGTTTGATTAATGATAAAAACGAAAGATTTTGGGTGAAATTTCATTTTAAAACAAAGCAGGGTATTAAAAATTTAACCAACGAAGAAGCGGCAAATTTAATAGCAAATGATAGAGAAAGTCATCAAAGAGATTTATATGAAGCTATTGAAAAAGGAGATTTTCCAAAATGGACTTTCCAAATTCAAGTTTTAAAAGAAGATGAAGCAGAAAAATTAGGTTTTAATCCTTTTGATTTAACTAAAGTTTGGCCACATAGTATTGTGCCTTTAATTGAAGTAGGCGAATTAGTACTTAATAAAAATGTACAAAATTACTTTAATGAAGTAGAACAAGCTGCATTTAGTCCAAGCAATATTGTTCCTGGTATTAGTTTTAGTCCTGATAAAATGCTGCAAGCTAGAATTTTTTCTTATCCTGACGCACACAGATACCGCATAGGAACAAATTATCATTTATTACCAGTTAATCGTGCAAAAAGTGAAGTAAATACTTATAATGTAGCAGGTGCTATGAATTTTGACACTTATAAAAATGGTCTTGCTTATTATGAACCAAATAGTTATGATGATAGTCCAAAAGAAGATAAAAATTACCTAGAGCCTGACTTAGCACTTGAAGGTAATGCACAAAGATATGCTCCACTTGATAATGATTTTTACACCCAACCAAGAGCCTTGTTTGATATAATGAATCAAGATCAAAAAGAGCAATTATTTAAAAATATCGCTGCTTCTATGAGTGGGGTTGATGAAAAAATTATTGCTAGAGCATTAAGTCATTTTGAAAAAATTTCAAGTGAATATGCAAATGGTGTTAAAAAAGCTTTGAAAATGTAATTTTTACTTGCCACTTTAAAAGTGGCAAACTAAAGATTATAAAGGAAAAATATGTTTAGTAATGAAGAAGAAAAAAGAATTCAAGAGCTTTGCACTATGGCTTTTGATTACGCAAGACAAAATGATTTACAAAATTTAAAGATTATGATAGAAGCGGGTTTGAGTGTGAATTTAAAAAATCATAAAGGCGATAGTCTTTTAATGCTTGCAAGTTATCATAATGCTTATGAATGTGCTAAGTTTTTACTAGAAAATAATGCTAGGGTAGATGAGAAAAATGATAGAGGACAAACTCCATTAGCAGGGGTGTGTTTTAAAGGATATTTACCTATGTGTAAGCTTTTGGTAGAACATGGAGCAAATATTGATGAAAACAATGGTCTTGGTATGACACCTTTTACTTTTGCGTTGATGTTTGGGCATAGAGATATAGTAGAGTTTTTAACAAGGCATTCTAAAAAAAGTTTTCTTAAAAAAATAGCTTTTAGTGTATTAAAAATTTTCAAAAAATAGTTAAAAATTTATAATATATTAAAAATATATTTTATTTATTTAAAATTATTAAAAAATTCTATTATTAAATTATAAATTTTTAAAATTTTTTATTATAGAAATAAAAAATTTAAGCTAAATTAAAATAAATTCAAATAAAATTACCCCTAATTTTTTAATGAAAGGATAACAAATGTCTAACAAAACAGAAAAATTATGGGGTGGGCGTTTTGATTTACCTACAAATAAATTAGTTGAAGAATATACTGCTTCACTACCAGTTGAGCCAAGACTTGCTCCTTTTGATATACAAGGTAGTATAATTCACTGCACCATGCTTGCAAAACAAGGTATTATAAAAGAAGATGAAGCAAAAACTATCATTAAGGGCTTAGAACAAGTTAGAGAAGAAATTCAAAATGGAACCTTTGTTTTTGATATAGCTGATGAGGATATTCATATGGCTGTAGAAAAAAGAATGACACAAATCGTAGGTCCAGTAGGTGGAAAACTTCACACCGCAAGAAGTAGAAATGACCAAACTACTCTTGATTCAAAAATTCATATGAGAGCAGTTATTAAAGAAGTATTAACTCAAATTACTACTTTGCAAGAAGAAATCGTCCATCAAGCTCAAAAAAATATCAAAGCTATTATGCCAGGTTATACGCATTTACAAACGGGCCAGCCAGTGCTTTTTTCACATTGGATTATGGCGTATTTTTGGATGTTAAGTAGGGATTATTCTCGTTTTGAGGATTTATATAAAAGAATGAATGAGTGTCCTTTGGGAGCAGCTGCACTTGGTGGAACTACATTTAATATAGACAGACATTTTTGTGCCAAAGAACTAGGCTTTACTAAACCAACAGAAAATAGCATTGATAGTGTAAGTGATAGAGATCACATGGTTGAATTTACTGCTATTGCTGCAATGTGTTTCATGCACCTTAGTCGTTTTTGTGAAGAGCTTATACTTTTTTCAAGTCAAGATTTTAAATTTATAGAATTAAGTGATGATTTTTGTACCGGTTCAAGCATAATGCCTCAAAAGAAAAATCCTGATGTAGCTGAAAAAATGCGTGGTAAGACAGGTAGAATGTATGGTAATGTTATGGCAATGCTAACTATTATGAAAGGTATTCCATTAGCTTATAATACTGATATGAGTGAAGATAAGGCTCAAGTTTATGATTCTATGGATACTTTAATGGCAAGTTTAAAAATTATAACTCCTATGATAGAAAAAATGCAAGTAAATGCTAATAATACAAGAGCAGCAGCTGCAAAAGGATTTTCAAATGCCACAGATATGGCTGATTATTTAGTAAGAAAAAATATACCATTTAGAGAAGCTCATAGTATAGTAGGTTCAGCTGTGAATTATTGTATTAAACACGGAAAAATGCTTGAAGAGCTTAGCATGGAAGAATTCCATCAATTTAATGAAAATATCCAAGAAGATATTTATGAAGCAATTGCTTTAGAAACTTGTATAGACGCAAGACTTTCTTATGGTGGTACAGGAACTAAAGTTGTATTAGAGCAAATTGAACATGCAAAAGAATTGTTGGATAAATGTAAAAAATAAACAATAAGGGCGAAGATTAGATGGATATTATTTTTATACTTCAACTTTTTATTATTTTTTCTATGATAGCCATAGGTGGTAGATATGGTGGTATAGGACTTGGGGTTGCAGGTGGGCTTGGTATGTGTATTTTGGTGTTAGTTTTTGGTATGCAACCAGCTTCACTTCCTGTGAGTGTTGTGTTTATTATACTTGCTGTGATTACTTGCGTGAGTGTTTTGCAAAGCGCAGGCGGGCTTGATTTGCTAGTAAAAATAGCTGAAAAAGCATTAAAGAAAAAACCTCAAGCTATTGTTTTTATGGGCCCATTAATCACATCCACATTTACAATATTTTGTGGTACTACTTATGTGGCTTTTTCTATTTATCCAGTGATTGCTGAAGTAGCTGCTCAAGCTAAAATTCGTCCTGAAAGACCACTTTCAGTTTCAGTTATAGCAGCAGGTATTGCAGTGGTAGCTTCTCCTATGAGTGCAGCCACTGCAGGTATGGTAGCCATTTTAGCCATTAGTGGTGTAGGACTTGTTCAAATATTAGCTGTGGTAATGCCAGCATTTTTAATTGGTGTTATATGTGCTTGTTTGAGCGTTTTTAAAAGAGGAAAAGAGCTTGAGCAAGATGAGGAATTTCAAAGAAGAGTAAGAGCAGGGGAATATCAGTTTTTAACTCAAGATAAACAAGAAGATAAACAAGAAACAGATCCTAAAGTAAAAAGAGCTTTATTAATATTTGCTTTGGGGATTTTAACCATTATTTTCTTTGGGACTTTTACAAATTTGTTACCTCACTATGAGCTTGCAAATGGTAAAATAGAAAGACTTTCTACCCCAAATTTAATTCAAATGATCATGCTTGCAACAGCTTGTTTAATTATGCTTTTTGCTAAAGTTCCTGCTAATAAACTTGGTGAAGCTTCTGTATTTAAATCAGGACTTATAGGCGTTGTAGGGGTTTTTGGTATAGCTTGGATGACAGGGACATTTTTTGAAGCTTACAAGCCTTTATTTAGTGATTCTTTATCACATATTGTAGAAGATTATCCGTATTTATTTGGTGTAGCTTTATTTGCCTTTTCTATGGTGATTTTTTCTCCAGCTGCAACAGTAGCTGCTTTGATGCCCTTGGGTGTGAGTTTGGGAATTCCTCCTCAAATTCTTATCGTGCTTTATCCTTGTGTGAGTGGAGATTTTATAGTTCCAGGAGCTAATCAAATAGCTTGTGTGGCTTTTGATAGAACAGGCACAACAAAAATAGGAAAATTTGTGATCAATCACTCTTATTTAAGACCAGGTTTTGCTTTAATCATTGGTGCTGTTGTGAGTGCTTATTTTATATCGCAAATAGTTTTTTAGCTATTAAAGGCTATTTTTAAATTTTTGCAAATATCTATAGACGCTAGGTTCTGATATATTAAGTGACTTAGCAACTATAGGTATGCTTCCTTTTATATTAAAAATTCCCTTTGAATGAAGCTTTTTAATAATCTCATCTTTTTGTTCAGTGCTTAAGCTATATCCTGAATTTAAATATTTTAAGTCTATGTTTTCAGCTAGAATATCTTCTATAGAATGACTAAGTGTTTCTATATTACTCACATTGTGTAAATTTACATTGTTTTGATTGTGAATATCTAATAAATCACTAAAATCATTAATTTTTTCTAGTTCTATGATTTTACTAATAGCATTTCTAAGTTCTGTGGTGTCGTGATTTATACATAAAATTCCTACAATTTTATTTTGGTTTTTTATAAAAAAGGTTGATCCGGTAACGATCTTAGACTTTCCAACCTTTGCTTTGTAATCACATAAAAAATCTTTATTTAAATACTCTTTTTCTTGTACAAGCTCACTCGCAAAAGAGGTTAATGGAGAATTGATTGTCCTTCCGCTAATATGATTATTTGCAATGGCTGCTATATATGAACCCTCAGGTGAAATCACATGAAAAACTATTTCATACTGATCTCCAAGAACTTGCCCTAAAAATTGAGTGAGTTTGATAAATAATTCTTTTTGTTGTTCATCCATGATCTAGACCTTTTTGTTGTTTTTTGTTATTTTACAAAATATTTTCATCAAAGTTGTTAATATTTACAACAATAAAAAAAATTATTATTATGATAAAAAAATATTGACAATTTATTATTATGATGATAATATTATATTATGATTTCATTTAAACACAAGGAGTATACATGGCAAATTATCCAAAGGCTATAGGACCATATTCAGCTTATAGAGAAGCTAATGGTTTGTTATTTATTTCAGGACAACTTCCTATTAATCCACAAAGTGGAAACATAGAAAGTGAAGATGTAAAAGAACAAACAAGACAATCATTGTTAAATATCAAGGCTATATTAGAAGAAAATAATCTTTATTTTAATAATGTAGTTAAAACGACTTGCTTTTTAGCAAATATTGATGATTTTTTGGCTTTCAATGAGGTTTATTCTGAATTTTTCGCAGCCCCATATCCTGCAAGAAGTGCTTTTGCGGTAAAAGATCTTCCTAAAGGAGCAAAAGTGGAGATAGAGGTTATTGCTCATAAAGGATAGAGCATGTTGGGTTTATTTTTTGCAGGATGTTCTGTATTTTTACTTGTTTTTATGCTCTATAAAAAAATCAACGCCCACATGGCGTTGCTTTTAAGTGGTTTATTCTTGTTAGCTTTAGCAGGAATTTTTGGACTTTCTCCAATTATTAATGAAAAACAATCTTTACATTTAGGTCTTTTTGATATTTTCCAAGTAGTAAATACTAAAATGTCAAGTACTCTAGCAGGTCTTGGACTTACTTTAATGTGTATAGCAGGATTTTCTGCTTATATGGATCATGTAGGTGCAAGTTATGCTTTATTTAAAGTATTTGAAAGACCTTTAAAAGCTGTGAAATCACCTTATGTTTTATTGTTGGTTTCATATTTTGTGATCCAGTTTTTAGTGCTTTTTATACCTTCACATGCAGGTTTAGCACTTTTGCTTATGGTTACAATGTACCCTATTTTAGTGCGCTCAGGTGTTTCTAAGCTTTCTGCGCTTTCGATTATTGCTATTTGTCAATACATTGACCATGGCCCAGGAAGTGGTAATGTAATTTTAGCTGCAAAAACAGCTGAAATTGATCCTGCGGTATATTTTGTGCATTATCAGCTTCCTACAACTGTGCCTATTATCATAGCAGTGGGTATTGCGATTTATTTTTGCTCAAAATATTTTGATAAAAAAGAAAATTTCATATTTAACCGTGATGATGTTGAAAAAGAATTAGCAGAACATGATGGCAAAAGTGAAGAGCTTAAAAAGCCACCTAGAATTTATGCGATTTTACCTATTATACCTTTAGTGTTAATTTTGGGCTTTAGTAGTGTTTTAGATAGCATTATGGTGTTAATGGGATTTACTACCATGGAAGAAGTTAAAGCAGCTTCATCTACTGCAATTAGAATGAATGTGCCAGTTGCTATGATGATTTCAACTTTTATAGCAATTATTTTTGAAATCATTCGTTATAAAAGTTTAATTGATACTTTAAATTCTATCATGGTATTTTTCAAAGGTATGGGACATTTGTTTGTAATCACGGTTTCTTTGATCGTTTGTGGCCAAGTTTTTGCAAGTGGCCTTTTATCGGTTGGTTTTGTAGATACTTTAATAGATTTTGCAAAAGATGCAGGTTTTGGAGTGCTTGCTATCATCATAGCAGTTTCTATTTTACTTGCTGTGTGCGCATTTTTAATGGGTTCAGGAAATGCAGCATTTTTTTCTTTTGCACCACTCATTCCAAATATAGCAAAATCTTTTGGAGTTGAAACTATAACTATGATAGCACCTATCCAAATCATGACAGGTTTTGGTAGATGTGTTTCACCTATTGCACCAGCTATTTTGGCAATTTCAGCTATGGCTAAAGTAAATCCATTGCAAGTTGTAAAAAGAACAGCTATTCCTATGCTTGTAGCTGCTATTGTTAATGTGATTATGACTTATGTTTATTTGTAAAAAAGGACTTAAAATGAATAATAAAACTAAATTAATCCACCTAGGAAGAGGCGATCAAAGCGCTGAAGCAAGATCAGTTAATCCAACCTTAATGCGTGCATCAACCATACTTTTTAAAGATCATGCTACTTGGCAAAAATACCGCGAGCTAAGAAAAAATGAGCGTGTTTTAAGTTATGGTGCTAGAGGAACAGCTACAAATTTTGAACTTGAAAAACTTATTTGTGAGCTTGAGGGTGGTTATAGAGCACAACTTTTCCCAACAGGGCTTGCAGCATTAGCTATGGTGCTTTTAAATTATGCTAGTAAAGATGCTCATTTTTTAATCACTGATGCTATTTATGGACCTGTTAGAACAATTTGTGATTTATTTTTAACTAAAATGGGTGTAGAAATTGACTTTTTAAAAGCTGATGCTTCTGATGTAGAGGAAAAAATCAAACCAAACACAAAATTAATCCTTTGTGAAAGTCCAGGTTCTATACTTTATGAAATCATAGACTTACCAAAACTTTGTGAAATTGCACACAAACATAACATACCAGTAGCGATTGATAATACTTATTCAAGTGGGTATTTTTTAAATCCGCTTGAGCTTGGAGCAGATATTTCAGTAATTGCAGCGACTAAGTACTTAAGTGGGCATTCGGATGTTACTATGGGTATAGTAGTAATTAATGAAAAAGAATGGAAAAATTTTGACAAATTGCCAGAAGCTTTAGGATTTACTACAAGTCCTGATGATGCTTATTTAGTGCTTCGTGGTATGAGAACTTTAGATGTAAGAATGAAAGCACATGAAAAAAGTGCAGATGAGGTGGTAGAGTTTTTACAAAGTAGAAAAGAAGTTAAAACAATTTTTTATCCAAAATTAAAAACTCACCCAAACCATGAAGTTTTTATGCGTGATCATAAAGGCGCTAATGGTATGGTAACGATTGAATTTGCAGATGGTATTTCAAAAGAACAAGCTATTTTGTTTGTAGATAATTTAGAGTATTTTTCAATCGGTGCAAGCTGGGGTGGATATGAGAGTTTAGCTACTGTTACTACTCCACCAAGAACGGCAACAGATTGGAGCGCTAGAGGTCCTTTTGTGAGATTTCATATAGGTCTTGAAGATAGTAAGGATTTGATTGCTGATTTAAAACAAGCATTTGAAAAAATAAATTTTAAAGGATAAAACATGGGTGTGAGTGTATTTGATATGAGGTTGCTTCAAGATTCTTGGAGCACCTCTGCAATGAGAGCTATTTTTAGTGAAGAAAATAGAATTCAAAAATGGCTTGATGTAGAAGCTGCCCTGGCAAAAGCTCAAGCAAAACTTGGTATTATCCCTAATGAAGCAGCTATAGAAATAGCTAAAAAGGCTCATTATAAATTTATGGATATGGGTTTTATTTTTGCTGAGTTTAAAAAGACTAAACACCCTTTAGTGCCTACTGTTAGAGGTTTGGAAAAAGCTTGTGAAAATGGTCTTGGCGAATATGTGCATTTTGGTGTAACAACACAAGATATCATTGACACAGGCATAGTTTTACAATTTAAAGAAGCAATGGCTTTAATCAAACAAGATTTAAAAGATATAGCTAAAAATTTAGCAAAAATCGCAAAAGAGCATAAGAACACTGCAATGATGGGAAGAACTTTAGCTTTACAAGCTTTACCTATAACTTTTGGACACAAAGTTGCAATTTGGCTAAGTGAGCTTAATCGTCACTATGAAAGAATTATCGAACTTGAAAAAAGATTATATGTAGGATTAATCGTAGGTGCAGTGGGAACTAAAGCAAGCTTAAGTGACAAGGCTAATGAAGTAGAAAAACTTACTTTAGAAAGTTTAGGTTTAGAGGTTCCTGACATCTCATGGCAACCAGCAAGAGATCGTTTTATTGAGCTTGGTTATGTTTTAGGTAATATCAACGCAACCTTTAACAAAATTGCACATCAACTTTTAATCTTAGCTCATAATGAAATCGATGAAATTGCTGAGCCTTTTGGAAAAGGTCAAGTAGGAAGTTCTACTATGCCTCATAAAAGAAATCCCGCAGTAAGTGAAAACGCAGTGACTGTAAGTAATGCCCTAAGAGCTAATATTGCAATTTTAAGCGATATAGAAAGACATGAGCATGAAAGAGATGGTCAAGTTTGGAAAATGGAATGGAAGCTTTTACCAGAAGCATTTTTAATGCTTTCAGTGGTATTAGCAAATATGAAATTTGTCTTTGATGATTTAGAAGTTAAAAAAGACAAAATGTTAAAAAATCTTGATACGCTTAATGGCTTTGTGTTAGCAGAACGTGTAATGTTTGCTTTGAGTGATCATTATGGTAAGCAACATGCACATGAAATTGTTTATGAAAATGCTATGAGAGGTATAGAAAATCATAAAACTTTTAAAGTTGTTTTACTTGAAGATGAGCGTGTAAGTAAGGTTTTAAGTGAAAAAGACATTGATGTTTTAATGGATGCTACAACTTATGTAGGTTATGCACCAAAATTAGTTGATGAGTTCTTAGAAAAAATCGCTAATGCACAAATTCTAAAGTAGGAAAAAATGTATTTAAGTGAAAAACTAGCCGAATTTATCGTAAATTTAGACTATGAAGCTATTCCTAGTGAAGTAAAACAAAGAGCAAAAGAGCTTATGCTTGATGCACTAGGAACAGCCCTAGCTGCTAAAAATGAAGCTTGTGTTTTAAATGCAACTAAGGCTTTTGAAGCTTTAAGCGTAAATCCTAGTGAAAAAATTTGGAGTGGGGATAAAAAGCTTGATGTAATTTATACTGCGATGGTAAATGCTATTGCAGCGCATGCCCTTGATTTTGATGATACTCATACTGAAGCTATTTTGCACGCTAGTGCTATTTTAACCCCGCTTTGTTTAACTTATGGATTTAGCGTAAATAAAGATGGAAAGAAAGTTTTAAAAGCCTTTATTATTGGTTGGGAAATTGCTGCTAGAGTGGGTATAGCAAGCAAAGGAAGTTTCCACAAATGCGGCTTTCATACTACAGCTATAGCAGGAATTTTTGGTAGTGTGGCTGCAAGTTGTGTTTTGCTTGATTTAAACAAAGATCAAATCATTAATGCATTAGGTTTAGCAGGAAGTTTTGCAAGTGGGGTAAATGAGTTTTTATCCAATGGTTCTAATTCTAAAGTTTTACACATAGCTAATGCTTTGAAAAATGGAATTTTAGTAGCAAATTTCGCAAAAGCTAATATGAGCGGTCCTTTGAGTATATTTGAAGGAAGGGATAATATCTTTAGAACTTTTGGCTTAGAAGATGAATGTGATAAAAATGAACTTTGTAAGGGGTTGAATGAAATTTGGCAAGTAATGCAAGTTTCGTTAAAACCTTATCCAAGTTGTCATTTTGCACATGGGCTTATTGATTGTGCTATGAGTTTAAGGAACGATGGCTTAAAAGCGCAAGATATCAAAAGTTTGCATTGCTTTGTAGATGAAGTACCAATTTCATTTATTTGTGATCCAATAGAAGCAAAATACACTCCACAAAGTGCTTATGCGGCCAAATTTTCCATGCCTTTTTTAATGGCCTTGGCATTTTTTGATGGCAAAATTACTTTAAAATCTTATGAAAATTTAAATAGAGCTGAACTAATAGAATTTGCTAAAAAAATTAGCTATGAGAAGAAAAAATCTAGCGGTTTCCCTAAATACTTTCCAGGACATTTAGAAGCTGTTTTAAATGATGGAAGAGTAATTAAAAAAGATGTGTTTATAAATAAAGGAAATTTTGATAATCCTTTAAGTTTTGATGAATTAAAAGATAAATTTCTTTCTAATGCTAGCATAGCACTTTCTTTAGAAAAGGCTGAGGAATTAGTCAAAAAGCTTCAAAATTTAGAAAATCTAAATGATTTTGATTTCTAGCAATCTCATTTTTTGAGATTGCTTATTATTTTAAAAAATAAATAATTGAATTTTTTATATAATGTCTTATCTTAGTTTTTGTAAGGAAAAACATGACTTTAGATACATTAAAAGACAATGAAGAAGCCTTTATAGTAGGCTTTGAAGCAGATAAACAACTCCAAGCAAGACTTTTTAGTTTTGGTTTTGCAAAAAACAAAAAAGTTAAAAAAATTCGCTCTTCTATAGCAAATTCTACTATTATGGTAGAACTTGATACAACTTGCGTGATTTTACGCTCAAGTGAAGCAAAAATAATACAAATTTCAAAAGAGTTTTAATGAAAGAAATCATCGTTGCTTTAGTAGGTCAGCCAAATGTTGGTAAAAGTTTATTAATTAACGCACTTTGCAAGGCTAATATGAAAGTTGGAAATTTTAGTGGTGTTACGGTTGAAAAGGCTGAGGCTAGATTAATTTATAAAAATTATGAGTTTAAATTTATAGATTTACCAGGAACTTATGCATTAGATGGTTATAGCGAAGAAGAAAAAATTACAAAAGATTTTTTAAAAAAGGGTAAATTTGATCTTGTGGTAAATGTGCTTGATTCTACAAATTTAGAGCGTAATTTGATTTTGAGTGCATCTTTAATAGAAGCTAAAATCAAAATGATTATGGCTTTAAATATGCAAGATGAAGCTAAAAATGAAGGTTTTAGTATAGATTTTAAAATTTTATCCCAACTTCTAAATACACCTTGTCTTGGCGTGTGCGCTAAAACTAAAGAAAATCTAAATGCACTTTTGGATTTAATCATTTCAACCCATGAAGCTAAATTTGAAGCTAAAGAGCGTGTTTATAGTGATATCATAGAAGAAGAACTTGCAAAAATAAGTGAATTTTTAAATCAAAATGAAATTACTTATTTAGATTTTTCTACAAAAGATTTGGCGCTTGCTTTACTTAAAAATGAAGCCAATATAGTCATTTCACACGCTTTGAGAAAAATACTTGATGAAGCTTTAGAAAAAATTTATATGGCATATCATAGCAAAGATATGGAAAGTATTTTTAAAGAAGAACTGATTGCTTTTGCAAATGGTATATGTGTTAAAGTTTTAAGTAAGGGTGTTAAGTATAAAAATCATACTAAAGAAATAGACTCTATTTTAATCAATAAATTTTTAGGAATTCCTATATTTTTGTTTTTTATGTGGGCTTTATTTCAACTAACCTTTACTTTAGGTCAAATCCCTATGGATTATATAGAAATGTTTTTTGCTAATTTAGGTGATATGGTAAAAAATAATATTAGCAATGAATTTATCGCTTCAGCCTTAGCTGATGGTGTTTTAGGTGGAGTCGGTGCGGTTATAACTTTTTTACCAAATATTATGATTTTATTTTTTGGTATAGCCTTGCTTGAAACAACTGGATATATGGCTAGGGTTGCATTTTTATTAGATGGAATTTTATACAAATTTGGCTTACATGGTAAAAGTTTTATCCCTTTAATCACGGGTTTTGGCTGTTCAGTACCTGCATTTATGGCTACAAGAACTTTAAAAAATAAAAAAGATAGACTATTAACTCTTTTTATTATTAATTTTATGAGTTGTGGCGCAAGACTTCCTGTATATGTGCTTTTTGTTGGAGTGTTTTTTCCTACTGATGTGGCGGGAAATTATCTTTTTGGGATTTATCTTTTGGGTGCGTTTTTGGGTTTGATTGCAGCTAAGATTTTAAGAATGAGCGCTTTTAGAGGACAAGATGAACCTTTTGTAATGGAAATGCCAAAATATAGAATGCCAAATTGGAATTTGGTATGGTTTATGGTGTTTAACAAAGCCAAAATGTATTTAAAAAAAGCAGGAACATTTATTTTAATAGCTTCTTTGCTTATTTGGTTTGCAAGTAATTTTCCTGCACAAGAAAATAATACTCAAGATGCTTTAACTCAAGAGTTTCAGATAGAAAATAGTTATCTTGGACAATTTGGCAAAGCAATAGAGCCTATTTTTGCACCACTTGGCTTTGATTGGAAACTTAGTGTATCTTTGGTAAGTGGTTTAGCGGCTAAAGAAGTGATGATTTCTACTATGGGTGTGCTTTATTCTTTAGGTGATGAAGTTGATGAGACAAGTTTAAATTTACAAGAAGCTATAAAAGAAAACATCCCTTTTAACACAGCAGTAGCTTTTATACTTTTTGTTATGATTTATAATCCTTGCTTTGCAGCAACTATAGTTTTTGCTAAAGAAGCGGGAAATAAAAAATATGCATGGTATCTTTTTATATTTACATCTTTATGTGCGTATTTGATCGCTTTTGTAGGGATTAATATTACTAAATTGATAATTTAATCATCTTTATGATGATTAAATTTCCATTTTTTGCTCTAAAGAGTGTTGCCAAAAGGCCGTTTCAAGTCTTATAGTAGTATAAAAAATTTCGTTTAATTTTTTAAATTTTTCTTCACTAATGCTATTTGCATAAGAATTAAAAAAGTCTTTAAATTCTTTAATTTCATCTTGAAATTCTTTACCTGCATAGGTTAAAATCCACTCTTTGTAAGGATGATTTTCTAAGCTTTTTTCATTAAGTCCTTTATAAATTTCTTCCCCTATATATGCATAACCTATAGCACAAGCACTCAAAGCACACAGCATATCCAAATAATCTCCATTTTGTCCCACACTTAGTAAGTATCTTGTATAAGCAATATTAGTTAAACTTTCATCTTTATAGTCAAGTTTTTCTACATTAATGCCTAGTTTTAAAATACTTCTGTGAAGTTCCAATTCTCCTTCTAAAGTGTAGTTTTGATTTTTAATGGCAAATTGAATTTCTTTAGCATTATTTGCATTTAAAGCAAGCAAAGCATAGCATTTTGCATAATTATTTAAAAAAATATAATCTTGTTTAAGATAAAACAAAAATGTATCTTTTTTTAAAGTACCATTTTGAAGTTTTTTTACAAATTCATGATAGATGTATTGCTCCCAAGTTTTTTTATTTTCTTTTATAAGTTTATCCAAAAGCATAAATTTCCTTTGCTAAAATTTAAGCTTTTATTTAAACACAGATAATTAAATTTTTCGTAATAATCTTTAATTTTTAACTTTTTAAACAAGAAATTTATTTTTTTATTGTAAAATGCGTTTTAATTTTTTAAACTAGGAGATAAAAATGGCAATTTTTGATGATGTAAAAAAAGTAGTTGTTGAGCAACTTAGTGTTGATGAAGATGCAGTTAAAATGGAATCTAAAATCATTGAAGATTTGGGTGCTGACTCTTTGGATGTTGTTGAATTAGTTATGGCTTTAGAAGAAAAATTTGATGTGGAAATTCCAGACAGTGATGCTGAAAAACTAGTAAAAATTGAAGATGTTGTTAATTATATAGAAAATCTTCAAAAATAATTTTAATTTTTAATAAGGAGTGCGGTTTGAAACGCGTTGTAGTAACAGGTATAGGAATGATCAATGCTCTTGGCTTAGACAAAGATAGCTCATTTAAGGCAATTTGTGATGGCAAAAGTGGCGTTGATAAAATCACCCTTTTTGATACCACTGATTTTCCAGTGCAAATTGCTGCTGAAGTAAAAAATTTTGATCCTTTAAGTGTCTGTGATGCTAAAGAGGTTAAGAAGATAGATCGTTTTATACAACTTGGTATTAAAGCAGCAAGAGAAGCTATGGAAGATGCTAAATTTGATGAAACTTTAAACAAAGAAGAATTTGGTGTAGTTTCAGCAGCTGGTATAGGTGGTTTACCAAATATAGAAAAAAATTCCGTTACTTGCGCACAGCGTGGACCACGCAAAATAACTCCTTTTTTCATACCATCAGCTTTAGTTAATATGCTTGGTGGGATTATTTCAATCGAGCATGGATTGCAAGGACCAAATATCTCATGCGTAACTGCTTGTGCAGCAGGAACTCATGCTATAGGCGAAGCTTATAAAAGCATAGCTTTAGGCAATGCAGATAAAATGCTTGTAGTGGGAGCTGAAGCAGCTATTTGTGCTGTAGGTATAGGTGGCTTTGCTGCTATGAAAGCTCTTTCTACTAGAAATGATGATCCAGCTAAGGCTTCAAGACCATTTGATAAAGAAAGAGATGGTTTTGTGATGGGTGAAGGTGCTGGTGCTTTGGTTTTTGAAGAGTATGAGGCTGCTAAAAAGCGTGGAGCTAAAATTTATGCTGAGTTGGTAGGTTTTGGCGAAAGTGCAGATGCACATCATATCACTTCACCTACTTTAGAAGGGCCATTGCGTGCTATGAAAAAAGCCTTAAAAATGGCAGGAAATCCAAAAGTAGATTATATTAATGCACACGGAACTTCTACTCCAGTAAATGATAAAAATGAAACAGCAGCTATTAAAGAACTTTTCAAAGATCAAATTCCTTTAGTTAGTTCTACAAAAGGTCAAACAGGTCATTGCTTGGGTGCTGCTGGTGCTATTGAAGCTGTTATTTCTTTAATGGCGCTTGATCAAGGTGTATTACCGCCAACTATCAATCAAATCGTAGCAGATGAAAATTGTGATCTTGACTATATACCAAATACTGCAAGAAAAAACGAAGTTAATGTAGTAATGAGCAATTCTTTTGGTTTTGGTGGAACAAATGGTTGTGTGATCTTCAAAAAAGTAGATTAATATGGCTTCTTATTTAGATTTTGAAAAAAATATTCAGCAAATTGATGAGGATTTAGCAAATGCTAAAATCAAAGGCGATGATGAAGCAGTAAAAATTTTAGAAAAAAACCTTGAAAAAGAAACTCAAAAAGTTTATAAAAATTTAAGCGATTACCAACGCTTACAGCTTGCAAGACATCCTGATCGTCCTTATGCGCTTGATTATATTCAAGCTATACTAAGTGACGCTTATGAAATTCATGGCGATCGTGCTTTTAGAGATGATCCTGCTATTGTGTGTTATGCAGGTTATATAGGTGGGAAAAAAATTATTGTTATAGGTGAGCAAAAAGGTAGAGGTACTAAAGATAAGCTTCATAGAAATTTTGGTATGCCTCATCCTGAAGGTTATAGAAAAGCTCTAAGAGTAGCAAAAATGGCTGAAAAATTTGACATACCGGTATTGTTTTTAGTAGATACTCCAGGTGCTTACCCAGGAGTGGGTGCTGAAGAGCGTGGTCAAAGTGAGGCTATAGCTAGAAATTTATATGAGTTAAGTGCCCTTAAAACAATCACTATAGCAGTAGTTATAGGCGAAGGTGGAAGTGGTGGTGCTTTAGCTATAGGAGTAGCTGATAAACTTGCTATGATGAAAAATTCAGTTTTTTCTGTGATTTCACCTGAGGGTTGTGCTGCTATTTTATGGAATGATCCATCAAAAAGTGAAGCTGCTACTAAGGCGATGAAAGTAACTGCTGATGATTTAAAAACCCAAGGTTTAATAGATGATGTCATCGAAGAGCCAATAAGTGGAGCTCATAGAGATAAAGAAAAGGCGATAAAAAATTTGAGTGATTATGTCTTAAAAGCTATAGAAGAGTTAGAACAATACGATAAACGTGAATTAGCTGCATTAAGAATGCAAAAAATCTTTAAATTTGGAGCTTTTGCTGAATAATTTGCATTTTTATGCAAATTTCAACTTTTTTTAAAAAAACTATTGTATAATTAAAACTTCAATTCAGTGGTTGGATAGCTCAGTCGGTAGAGCAGCAGACTGAAAATCTGCGTGTCGGCAGTTCGATTCTGCCTCTAACCACCATCTTTATTTTCTATTATAAAAATCATCTAATTTTTGAAGTTCATTTTCGTTAAACCCTGCTTGTATTCTAGCTGTTTTATTATATACTTTTCCTAAAAGATTAAATTCTTTATATTTGGCGCAAAGATCAAGGTAATCATCATTTTCATTTTTTGCATAATTCCACCAAAAATCTCCTTTATTTACATGTTTAATCTCATCATTTAATATAATGGTAAAAATTTCACCAAATAAACTTTTTATAGGATGATTAGTTGTGTTTAATTTTTCTAAGACAAAAGGATTGGCATCAAGTCCTTTTGCTTCAAGTCCTCTATGCACTATGCCCATTCTGTGAGCAAGATTATCTTTGGTTAAAAATAAGGCTTTTTCAAGATTATCATGGGCATAGAAATCTCCATATTTAAAACCAAGTTCATTTAAAGTTTTTTCTAAAAGTAAAAAATGCTTAATTTCCTCATCAGTTACCTCAAGCCAATCTTGATAAAATTTCAATGGCAAATTTTTAAATCTATAACTAGCATCTAAGGCCAAATTTATAGCACTATATTCTATATGTGCAACTGAATGTAATATTTTAGCTAAAGATAAAGTACTATTTGCTTCTTTTGGACGCCTTATTTTCATAGGATGAAGGATTTTAACTTGTGAGTTTTCACAAATGATCGCTTCATGGGAATGATTAAAATCATATAAATTAGCTTTAAAATTTTCATAAAACTCATTAAATAATTCAATCTTTTTGAAAATATCTTTATGATATAAAATTTTTTCTAATTCCTCAAAAAAATTTCTTTTCATTTTTAAACCTTGTTAAATATTATATAAGATAAAAAAGTATAATATAAAAATTTTGAAAATTTAAAAAGGTTTGCTAAAAATATGTTTAATGTCATACATGCTCTTTTTTTTAGAGAGTTAAAGACAAGATTTGGTATTAATAAATATTTGGGCTATTTTTGGGTAATCGGAGAACCTATGATGGTAATTTTAGTGATTACTTCTATAATCACACTTATTAGAGAGTTTCATCATCAAATCATGCCTGAAGGTGTTTCTATCTTTTTGTTTTTAGCAGTAGGAATTATACCTTTTTTTATGTTTAGAAGTATTATTACTCAGCTTTTAAATGGTATAGGATCAAATTTAACTCTTTTTGCTTATAAGCCTATTCGCCCTATACATGTTTTTATCGCAAGAGCATTGCTTGAGTTTTGTATTTATTTTACTATTTTTATTTGTGTAATGTTTTTAGCAGGTTGGTTTTTGCATATGCAAGTTATACCTAAGCATTTTTTAGAAGTGATGTTTTCGCTTTTTTTGCTTGTGGTATTTGGCTTTGCTATGGGAATGTGTTTTGCTATAGCAGGGCATTTTGCAGAGCCTTTAAAAATGGCATTAAATTATTTAAATATAGTTTTATACTGGACAGCTTTGGTGGTATTTCCTATATGGATAGTTCCAAAACCTATTTTGGATATTTTATATTATAATCCACTTTTACATATTATGGAACTTTTAAAATATAATTTTTTTCAAAATTACCCATTACTTGATGATTATAATTACTATTATCCTATTACATGTTTGAGTGCGATTTTGTTTTTGGGATTGTTTTTTTATTATTTTACTAGAGAAAAGCTGATAGCGGTGCGATGATAAAATTAGTTAATTTAACAAAATCTTTTCCTTTACGCAATGGTGGAAGGCATTATGTTTTTAAAAACTTAAGTTTTGAATTCCCTGAAAATTGCAGTATAGGTTTAATGGGGCGCAATGGTGCCGGAAAATCAACCTTAATGAAACTTTTAAGCGGCTCCTTGCTTCCTGATAGAGGTAAGATTATAACTAATAAAAAACTATCTTGGCCTCTAGGCTTAGCAGGTGCGTTTCAACATAGACTTTCAGCAAGAGATAATGCACGCTTTGTAGCTAGAGTATATGGTTATAAAGGAAAGGCTTTAGAAGAAAAGATTAAATTTGTTGAAGATTTTGCTGAGCTTGGAAAATTTTTCGATGAGCCTATGAATACTTACTCAGCTGGTATGAGCGCTAGAATATCTTTTGGCTTAAGTATGGCTTTTGATTTTGATTATTATTTAATTGACGAAGCAGGTGCTGTGGGAGATCCTAAATTTAGAGAAAAAAGCTCTAAAATCTATAAAGAAAAGCTAAGCCAGTCAAAAGTTATCATGGTTTCGCATAATGTAGCTGAAATTAAACAATGGTGTGATAAAATTATATTCATGCAAGATGGACAAGCTACTATATATGATGATGTAGATGAGGGTATAGCGGTGTATCAAGGAAAAATAAATGCAAAATGAGTTATTAAAAAAACTTAAAAATTTAGAAATATTTAATTCTTTTAAAATAGTATTGATTTTGACAGCATTTGTTGTATTTTATTATATTTTTATAGCAGCAAATCGCTATGTGAGTGAAAGTGTTTTAAGTGTGAAATCAACCACAGGAGATAGCGGAGCTATTACTGGAATTGCCGCATTTTTGACTAATAATTCTTTTTCAAGCGAGGATATTAATTATTTAAAATCTTATATTCATTCTTTAGATATGTTAAATATCTTAGAAGAAAAAGTTCAAATTCATGAGTTATATCAAAAACAAAAACTTGATTTTTTTTATAGTATTTCCTCATCAGCCAATCAGGAAGAGTTTTTAAAGTATTATCAAAACCGTGTTAAAATTACTCAAGAAAACTCAGCTAATGGGCTTTTGCGTGTAGAAGTTGAAGGTTTTGATCCACAAAGTGCACATTTGATAGCTTCAACTATAGTTAAAGAAAGTGAAAAATTTATCAATGAAATTTCACACAAAGCCGCAAGAGATCAAATGCAATTTGCTGAAGAAGAACTTTTGCAGTTTAAAAAAAGATATCAAAAGGCTAAAGATGAGCTTTTAGCTTTTCAAAACAAATATGGAGTATTTGATCCACTCAAACAAGCAGAGGGCACTCTAAAACTCATAGCTGAACTTGAATCAAAAATAGCAGCCAAAGAAGCTGAGCTTTTAATGATGCAAAGTTATATAAACGATAATGCACCACAAATTGTTACTATAAAAAGTGAAATCACAGCCTTAAAAAAACAACTTCAAAAAGAAAAATCCAAAGTTTCATCCCCAAAATCCTCTCAAAAACTCAACGATCTTGCAGCTAAATTCCAAGATCTAACCATAGAAGCAGGTTTTGCAGAAAGTGCTTACACAGCTGCATTAAAAGCTTATGAGAGTGCTAGGATAGAGGCCTTAAGAAAGATAAAGCAGGTGGTTATAGTTCAAAGTCCAAGCTTACCTCAAAGTGCTAAATATCCAGAAGTTTTGTATAATATACTCACAGCTTTTGTGATTTTATCTTTGATTTATGGAATTGTTAAATTTATTAAAATGATTATAGAGGAGCATAGATACTAATGAGAAAGATATTTTTACTTTTACTTTTACCTTTGTTTTTATTTTCTGCAGTAGATGTTTCTCAAATTGCGAAAATTCAAAATCGACCATTAGCTCCATCTTTAGAGCCACAAATTATAAATTATGATAACAACCAAAGTGATTTTAATCAAACTCAAGCTCCGATAACTAAAGTTTTTGGTGCGCATTTGTTTAACGGAAACTTTACTAAATTTACCCAACATGTTTATAATCCTGATTATAAATTAGCAGTAGGCGATAGGATTAATGTAAAAATTTGGGGCGCAGTAGAGTTTATACAAACCTTAACAGTAGATTCTCAAGGAAATATTTTTATACCAAAAGTAGGTGCGATTAATCTTTTGGGTGTGAAAAATAGTGCTTTGGTTCAAGTTATTACAAAAGCTATTAATAAAATCTATAAAAGCAATGTCTATGTATATGCAGATATGGATATTTATCAAAATGTATCAGTTTTTGTTACAGGAAATGTGAATCAACCAGGTCTTTATCAAGGACTAAGTTCGGATTCTATTATACAGTATTTAGATAAAGCAAGTGGAATTAATTTAGAATATGGTAGTTTTAGAGATATTCAAATTTTAAGAGATAATAAAGTCATTAAAAAGGTAGATTTATATGACTTTTTACTTAAGGGTCAGCTTGATCTTTTTCCTTTTAGAATGGGTGATGTGATCTTAGTGGGTAGTGTGCAAAAGTATGTTTTTGTAGAAGGAGATGTGCAAAAACCTTTTAGGTTTGAGCTCAGTAATGATATTTTAAATTTAGAAGATATAGCCAAAGTTGCAGGAGCTAAACCTATAGTAACTAATGCTGTGGTAAAAAGCTATAGAGATGATCATAAATTACATGTAGATGCGTATAGTAAAAAGCAGTTTTTAGGTGTGAAATTATACAATGGCGATGAGATAGAGTTTAGACCTGATTATACTGCGCAAAATATTAGCATTAGCATAGAAGGTGAGCATAGCGGGTTGCATTCTATGGTAATAAAAAAAGGCACAACTTTAGCTGAACTTGCTAAAATGATTACAGTTAATGATCAATCAAACATCAACGCCTTGCAGGTTTTTAGAAAAAGCGTAGCAGCTACTCAAAAACAGCTTATTGAGGCTCAACTTAAGGAGCTTGAAACGCTAGCTCTAACAAGCTCTTCAGTTAATGCTGAGCAAGCTAGTATTAGAGCTACTCAAGCTAAGACGATTTTAGAATTTATTGCACGTGCAAAGCAAGCTCAACCAAAAGGACAAATCGTTATAGATAATGTCAAAGCGTATAATTCTATAGTATTAGAAGAAGGTGATGTAGTAAATGTACCTAGTAAAAATAATCTTGTTTTAGTTCAAGGTGAAGTTTCTATACCAGGTGCATTTGTGTATATGGATAAAGAAAAATTAAGATATTATATCAACTTAGCGGGTGGCTTTAGCGATAGAGCTGATATATCAAGGGTTTTAGTGATTAATGCTAATGGTAAAGCAACTAAATACAGTGGTAGAAGTTCAGTAGATATTAAAGCAGGAGATTCAATTTTAGTTTTGCCAGAAGTAGATAGTCAAAATTTACAAATTTTTAGCATGTTAACACAAATTTTATACCAAATAGCTATTGCAACTAATGTAGTGTTAAATATATAGGAATTTAGATGAGCCAAATAGATGCGATTAAAATAGCTAAAGAAGTTTTTGAGATAGAATCAAAAACGATTTTAGACTTATGTGACACCTTAAATGAGGAATTTAGTAAAGCGGTTAAGTTGATTTTGTCTATTAAAGGCAGGTGTGTAGTAAGTGGTATGGGTAAGTCAGGCCATATAGGAGCTAAGATAGCTGCGACCTTAGCTAGCACAGGTACCCCGAGCTTTTTTATGCATCCAGGTGAAGCACTACATGGAGATCTTGGTATGCTTACAAGTGAGGATGTGCTTTTAGCTATTTCAAATTCAGGAGAAACTGAAGAGGTTTTAAAGCTCATACCAGTGATTAAAAAGAGAAAAATTCCTTTAATTGTTATGGCAGGA
Source organism: Campylobacter sp. IFREMER_LSEM_CL1846 (assembly GCF_025772105.1). Lineage (NCBI taxonomy): Bacteria > Pseudomonadati > Campylobacterota > Epsilonproteobacteria > Campylobacterales > Campylobacteraceae > Campylobacter > Campylobacter sp. IFREMER_LSEM_CL1846. Next base: position 67,054 of record NZ_JAKMRM010000007.1, read on the forward strand.
AATCAAAACTCCACTTTAGCTAAACAAGCAGATATTTTTATAAACATAGCAGTAAAAAAAGAAGCTTGCCCGCTTCAACTAGCTCCAACTTCTTCTACCACGGCTACTTTAGCGATGGGTGATGCAATAGCAGTAGCTTTGATGAGAGCAAGGAATTTTAGACCTGATGATTTTGCTTTATTTCATCCAGGGGGAAGCTTGGGTAGGAAGCTTTTAACTAGGGTGGGTGATTTGATGGTATCAAATAATCTACCTATAGTCAACCCTAATAGTGATTTTAATGAATTAGTTGATGTGATGACTAGTGGTAAATTGGGACTTTGTATAGTTGTTGAAAATGAAAAATTAGTTGGGATTATCACGGATGGAGATTTAAGAAGAGCATTAAGAGCAAATGATAAGCCAAGATTTGACTTTAAAGCCAAAGAAATCATGAGTGAGAGTCCAAAAACCATAGAAGCAAATGCCATGGCAAGTGAAGCAGAAGAGCTTATGCTAAAACATAAAATCAAAGAAATAGTTGTCACTCGAAATGAAAAAATAGCAGGCATTATACAACTTTATGCAATAGGAAGTGTGTAGGTAGTTTTTATATAAGGAGTTGTAATGAAGGGTATAATTTTAGCAGGTGGAAGTGGCACTAGGCTCTTTCCAATAACAAAAGGTACTAGTAAACAATTGTTGCCGATTTATGATAAACCTATGATTTATTACCCATTATCGGTTTTGATGTTGTCTGGAATAAAAGAAATTTTAATTATATCCACACCTAAAGATTTACCAAGATTCCAAGAATTACTAGGAGATGGATGCGAGTTGGGAATTACATTGTGTTACAAGGAGCAGCCAAGCCCTGATGGCTTGGCGCAAGCTTTTTTGCTGGGTGAAGAATTTATAGGCAATGATGATGTTTGTTTGATACTAGGCGATAATATTTTTTATGGTCAAGGATTATCATATTTGCTGTTAGACAGCGTAGAAAGAGCAAAAAATAATTCTAAAGCTACTGTTTTTGGTTACTATGTTAACGATCCTGAAAGATATGGCGTTGTAGAATTTGATCAACAAGGTAGAGTGATTAGTATAGAGGAGAAACCAGAAAAACCAAAGAGTAATTATGCGGTTACAGGTTTGTATTTTTATCCTAATGATGTTATAGCTAAAGCAAAACTGGTAAAACCTTCAGACAGAGGGGAGTTGGAAATCACAACGTTAAATCAAATATATCTTGAAGAAGAAAGATTAAATGTTGAGATTATGGGAAGAGGTTATGCATGGTTTGATACAGGTACACATGATTCTCTATTGGATGCCAATATTTATGTACAGACATTAGAAAAAAGACAGGCTTTAAAAATAGCATGTTTAGAAGAAATAGCTTACAATAAAGGATATATCACCAAAAAGCAATTGCTAAAGCTAGCAAAGCCTTTATTAAAAAATCAGTACGGTCAATATCTAGCAAAAATATCAGAGAATATTTATTTTAAATGAGTTTTGATGCAAATACTTGATACGAATTTTAATGATGTTAAATTAATAAAGAAAGAATTGTTTTTTGATAATAGAGGATATTTTACAGAAGTTTTTCACCAAAAAAAAATTACAGAAAAAATATGTAAAAATATAGATTTTGTTCAAGAAAACGAAAGTTGCTCAAAAAAAAATACTATAAGAGGTTTACATTATCAAATACACCCTTTTGCACAAACTAAATTAATAAATGTTATTAGCGGTAGAATTTTAGATGTAATTGTGGATTTACGTAAGGATAGTCCAACTTTTTTAAAACATATCAAGATTACAGTAAGGGCTGAAGATAATATATTGTTATTTGTTCCTCGTGGATTTGCGCATGGTTTTATAGCATTAGAAGATTTTACAAAAGTTTCTTACATGGTTGATAATTTTTATAATCCAAAGAGTGAAAGAGGTATATTGTATAATGATCCACAGTTAAAAATTGATTGGGGTGTAAATGATTCCGAAGTTTTAATTTCTGATAAAGATCTGTATTTGCCTACACTTGAGCAAATTCAAGATTTTTTTGATTATAATGTGGATTATTATGAGTAGAAGCATTGCTATCTTGGGATCTAATGGTCAATTAGGAAAGACTTTTCAGGAATTATCTAGTTTGTATAAAAAAAAATATAGTATGTTTTTTTTTGATAAAATACAAATAAATATACAAGATAAAAATTTACTAGAATATTTTATTGATAAATATAAGTTTGATTATATAATTAATTGTGCTGCATATACTGATGTAAATTTAGCGGAAGTCAAACAGAAAGAAGCTTATATGCTTAATTATAATAGTGTTGAAAATATAGCTGATTTGACTAAAAAATATAATTTAACTTTTATTCATATTTCTACTGATTATGTTTTTGATGGTAAAAGCTGTACTCCTTACAAGGAGAATGATAAAGCAAAGCCTTTGAATGTTTATGGTAAGTCAAAGCTAAAAGGTGAGCAAGTGATTGTAGATATTAGCCCAAAAAATACAATTGTCATAAGAACATCATGGCTATACAGTAATTATAAAAGAAATTTTGTCCATACTATAAGAAATCTTGGCAAAAAAAAGGGAGAGATTAATGTTGTCTATGATCAGATAGGGACACCTACATATGCCAGAGATTTAGCTGAAGTAATTTTAAATATTTTACCATATATACAAAACGATAAACCAGAAATTTATCATTATTCTAACGAGGGTATTGCTAGTTGGTATGATTTTGCAAAAGAGATAATGAAGTTATCGCAATTAGATTGCAATATTAAACCTATAGAAAGTAAAGATTTTTTGGCATTAGCTCCAAGACCTTCTTATAGTGTGTTAAATAAACAGAAAATTAAAGAAAAATTTCATATTGAAATTCCACATTGGAAAGATAGTTTGGAAAAATGCATAAGTATATTGCAGAAGGATGATATTTTATGAAAAATTTATTACTTACAGGAACAGCAGGTTTTATTGGTTCGAATTTTGTGCCGTATTTTTTAGAGAAATACAAGGATTACATTTTAATTAATCTTGATCTTTTAACATATGCAGGTAAATTGGAAAATTTAAAGGAGTGTCAAAATAATCCTAGATTTAAATTTATAAGAGGAGATATTTGTAATCAAGAGCTGGTTCAATTTCTTTTTGAAGAATATAACATCCAAGGTGTTATTCACTTTGCTGCAGAATCGCATGTTGATAATTCTATTAAAAATCCTGAAATTTTTATTCAAACAAATATAAATGGAACATTCAATCTGCTAAATATAGCATACAAACATTGGATGGAGAAGCCATTTGTATATAAAGATAAATATCAAAATTGTAGATTCCATCATATAAGCACAGATGAGGTTTATGGGACTTTAGGGGAATGCGGTTTTTTTACAGAAAATACTCCTTATGCTCCAAATTCACCTTATTCTGCTAGCAAAGCTAGTTCTGATATGCTTGTAAGATCTTATCATGAAACCTATGGATTAAATACTGTTATTACTAATTGTTCTAATAATTATGGACCAAAACAGCATGATGAAAAATTAATACCTACAATCATACGAAATGCATTGGCGGGTAATAAAATCCCAATTTATGGAGATGGGAAAAATATTCGAGATTGGTTGTATGTTTTGGATCATTGCAAAGGCATTGATCTTGCTTTTCATGGTGGAAGATCAGGTCATATTTATAATATTGGTGGTAGAAATGAGAGGACAAATCTACAGATTGCTTATAAAGTATGCGAATTATTAGATCAATATAGACCAAAAAATATTAGCTATAAAGCACAAATTACTTTTGTGGAGGATAGGGCAGGACATGATAGACGCTATGCTATTGATGCTAGTAAAATTGAAAATAAACTTGGTTGGAAAGCTGATGAGAATTTTGATACAGGTATAATAAAAACAGTAGAGTGGTATTTAAAAAAATATGAATAATACAGTTGCGATTTTGCTTGCCACATATAATGGTGAGAAATATTTAAAAGAGCAAATTGACTCGATTTTAAATCAAACTTATAAAGATATTAAGATTTATATAGGTGATGACTGTTCAAAAGATAGCACTATTGATATTATTAGAACTTATAAGGATTTATATCCCGATAAGATTATATATTATCAGAATAACACAAATATGGGATTTATTAAGAATTTTGAAAAGCTTCTTCAAAGTTGTAGTGAGAATTATATGGCCTTCAGCGATCAGGATGATATTTGGCTGCCTAATAAATTAGAAGAACAAATGAAAGAAATAATCAAAATGGAAAAAAAATGTAATTTACCAATAATGTGTCATAGTGATTTGATTATGATAGATGAGGATAAAAAAATTCTATATAAATCTTTTTTTAAATTTAAACAATACAAAATAAACTTAAAAAAAGATTTGGGGCATATACTTGGACCTTGTGGAGTGATGGGTAATACTATGATGATAAATAAGGTGTTAAAAGAGAAAATACTGCCATTTCCAAAAAATATCAATTTTCATGATTATTATATAGCTATTATGTGTGAACTTTTTGGAAAACGAATAACATTAAGTGAATCTTTTGTTTTGTACAGAATTCACCAAAATAACACAAGCAATTCAAAATTAAATATTAAAAAGAAGAAAAATACAGCTTTACCTTATCTTGAACGAGATCTTGATTGGCTGGATAATATTAAACAGGATTTAAAAAAAAATGATCTGTTGATTATAAATAAATTTCAATCTTATATTCAAAATCCAAAAAAATTATATCATTATTTAGAATTACTTAGATATAATCTAGTAAAGAGAAATGATATTTACCGATTTAAGTTATTTTTTAGATTTTTGTATAACATATATTGGAAGACTAATGGATGAATTTTATAAAATAATAGACTTTAATGCCATAGGAAATCAGAATGATGGGTTTTTGGTGGCTTTAGAGAGTAATAAAAATATACCTTTTGAAATCAAAAGAGTTTATTATATATGGGGCAATCAGCAAGACAAGATAAGAGGAAAGCATGCACATAAAGATTTAGAGCAAATTGTGATATGCGTAAAAGGAAGTTGCGATTTTATTTTAGATAATGGTATTATTCAAAAACATATTCATCTAAATCAACCTAGTCAAGGGCTTTATATAGGTAATAATATTTGGAGAGAGTTTACTAACTTCTCGAAAGACTGTGTTGTAATGGTGATCGCTTCTAAATATTATGATATTGATGATTATGATACGGATTACTTGGAATTTAAAAGTAGGTTAAATAGTAATATACTTGCCATAACTGGGGGGGGGGATTTTAAAAACTAGTATTGATTTTCCTATAAAAAGAATTTTTTATATATATGGAAATATAAAAGAATCAAGAGGAAATCACGCTAATATTTTTTCAAAATTTATAATGTTTCCCGTTGTAGGTTCATGTAGAGTAAATATTGAAAGCAAAAATAAAAAACAGAATTTTTTACTTAATAAAAAATCTCTACTTTTTGTAAATAATATGACTTGGAAAAGAATGTATGATTTTGAAAAACAAACAGTATTAATGGTTTTATCGGATTCGTATTATATGCCTGATGAGTATATTTATGATTATAGTGAATTTAAAAAGGTGAGTAATGGATATATTTGAGATACAAAATTTTGTTTTTTCGGAAAATTCTAGAGCAGATTTGTCTAGTTTTGAAAATACATTGAAAAAAGAATATAAGATATTTGTTTATCGAAATCATTCTTTTGAAGTTCTTGAAAGCGTAATTCAGCCTTATTTGTTTTATTCTAAAATAAATGCGGAATTTGTCTATAGTAGCTATGATGATTCTTTTTCTTTTAATGAAATAGATTATAAGTCAGATATGCTTATTTTTTGGGTTGATTTAAGCCGATACGAGGAAAATGCTGAAAATTTTATTTTGCAAAGGTTGGAAGTTTTACAGAAGCAGTATTATAAGCCAGTTTTGCTTGTTTCTACTGTATCTTCTGAGCTATTTAAAAATAAGAGGTTTTATTATTACTCTTTGGAAGATATAAAAGATAACCTAGGAAATAAATTTTTTAATAAAAGATTGGAGAAATTTACTGGAACATCTTTAAGCGATAAAGCGTGCATGGAGATTGCAAAAAAATTGGGCTTAAGTTATATTCCAGCCTTGTTAAAGCCAAATTTGAAAGCAATAATTGTAGATTTAGATAATACGCTGTATCAAGGTGTGTTAGGTGAAGATGGTATAAACGGAGTTATATTGACCTCTGGCCATTATAGATTACAAGAAGCACTAAAAAAGAAAAAAGAAGAAGGCTACTTTTTGTCAATTGCATCTAAAAATAATTTAGATGATGTTAAAAAGTTATTTGTATCAAGAAAAGATTTTCCTTTACAGCTTGATGATTTTTCTTATATTATGGCTAATTGGGATTGTAAGTCAAAGTCTATTCAAAAAATAGTTTCTAAGCTTAATATAAATGTAGATAGTGTATTGTTTATTGATGATAATCCTGGCGAAATTTTATCTGTTTTATCTGTATTTAATACGTGTAATTTTATTTTAGCTTTGAGTGATGCAAACAAAACATATAATATTTTAACAAATTATCCTAGATTATTAAAATTACGTAGTAATATTGAGGATTCTGTCAGACAGAAAGATACATTGGCTAATGAGGTGCGCGAGCAAATAAAAAATACCATGTCTAATGAAGACTATTTAAAAAGTCTTGATATCTTAATAACTTATAATTTTGATAATTATAATCAAACTTCAAGAATTTCAGAACTTGCGAATAAGACAAATCAATTTATCTTCAATTATATGCGTTATAGTGAAAGTGAAATTTTAAATAGGATGGAGAATGATAGGTATATAGTTGCAAGCATTGAGTTGGAAGATAGATTATCAAATAGTGGAATTATAGGTGTTTGTGTGGGATATATAGAAGATGAAGTATTGATATTAGAAGAATGTTTTGTTAGTTGTAGAGCATTAGGAAGAGGATTGGATGATTTAATAATTTTAGGCTGTGTAGAAAAAATGTTAAAAAAAGCGAATGTATCTAGACTAAAAGTTCTTTTTAGAAAAGGAGAAAGAAATTTGCCAGCAGAAAAATTTGCTAAAGATAAATTCCGGGATTATCTTGTAGAATCACGTATTTTTAACTATACTAACACAAATGATTTTATTAAAACTATAATAAAAGGAAATTGATATGGAACAAGCATTAGAAATAATTTCGAAAATTTCAAAAATATCCAAAGAAGAATTAATCAAGAATGCAAATAATCCAATGCAATGGAGTTCTTTTACTCATATTGAAATTGTTATGGCTTTAGAGGAAGAATTTGGATGTATGTTTGATGAGAATGAAATTATTGAGATGAAAACTTTAAATAAAATATTTCATTTTTTAGAAAAAAAGATTGCTAGATGAAAAAAAACATTATACAAGAAGGTTTAAATTATAGATTAAGAATGGTTAATACTGACGATGCGGACTTTATTGTTCATATTCGGACAGAAGATTTAGAGAGAACTCGTTATGTTCACCCAATATCCTGCGATATTCAAAAACAAAAAGAATGGATTAAGCAGTATATGGAAAAAGATAACGATTACTATTTTGTAATTGAAAATAAAATAAATGGAAATCTAGAAGGATTGATATCTATTTATAATATTGAGCATTCAAAAGCTGAATGGGGTAGATGGATTTTACAAAAAGGATCGCTAGCTTCATTTGAAAGCATATTGTTAATATTCGAAGTTGCTTTTCAAAAGTTAAATTTGAATGAAATTTATTGCAGAACAATTGCTGATAATAAACCTGTAGTTGAGTTTCATGAGTTAATTCAAGAAAAATTTAGGTCTAAGTTGAATAATTTTTTTACATTAGATGATAAAATATTTGATGCGATTGAGCACTATGCAGACTACGATCATTATATGTGTGTAATAAAACCTTTATTAGAAAATAAAGTTTTTAGGATTTTTTCTAGAAATTTAAAAAAAGAACTTGGGCTATTTGAGTTTCATCATATAGGGGTTGCTTGTGATGATATCGAAAAAGAATTTTTCAGTTATAAATTTCTTGGTTATTTTAAGGAGAGCAATCCTTTTGTTGATGTAAATCAAGGAATAAGAGGGCAATTTATTATTGCAGCAAATCAACCAAGACTAGAACTTTTGGAAAATTTATCAAAATCAAATACTTTAAATCATTGGATTGATAATGGCATTAAAATGTATCACTTTGGTTATATTGTTGAGGATATAGAAAAAGCCCAAAAAATTTTTAAACAGTTAGGGGCAAAGCTTATTTCTCCGTTAAAGTATTCAGAATATTTTAAAAAAAGAATATGTTTTCTAGTTTTAAAAAATAGTTTTATTATTGAGTTAATAGAAAAATAATTTAGAAAAAAAGAGTCATAATGTCAGTTCAAAAGATTATAATTGATTTAAAAAATGAAGGATATGAAAATATATGTTTTTGGTTGCCAGCTTATAATATAGGTGGTGGTACTTTTTGTATTGCTGAATTGGTTAAACAAATTACTCCATATGCACATTTGGTTAAAATTTATATTATGGACTATCACGAGGGATATTTGTCGTTTTTGTTAAGACATAATTCACATGTTGAAGTTTTAAAATTTGATGAAAAGTATCCTTACTTTCCTTTAAAAGAAAAGTCAATTATTATTACAAATAGCACTAGAATAATACAGCTTAAACAAATGCATCCGGAAAACAAAATTTTTTTGTGGCATTACGAAACTTTACCTTGTGCTTGGAATATTGTTTTTTTGCAAAATGAAACAAGCAAAATAATGAAGTTGATGTATGACAACAACGCTGTAAATTTTATCGATTGGGCAGCAAGAGATAGTTTAAATGGCCATGGTGTAAAATTTGATAAAGAACTCTATTGGCCAATTGTGGTTAAAGAGAAAACAATATTGGACCAAGAAAAAAAAATAATCAATAAAGATAGTATAAATCTATGTTGGTTGTCGCGACTTGCGCCAGATAAAATACAATCTTTATTTGCTATTATAAAAGCATATGCAAAATACGATACCAATAAGAAAAAAATATTTCACATTATAGGAGATGGAAGAAGTCGCACATTGGTTGAAAATTTTTGTAAAGGTTATGAGGATAAAATTGAATTTATATTTACTGGAACTATAGAAAGAAATGAATTAGATGATTACTTAATAAAAAATGCTGATATCGTTTTTGGTATGGGTACTTCTATACTAGAGTCAGCTGCATTAGCTTTACCTTCTGTAGTTGTGCTACTTGATTTTAAGGATATTAATGATGATGATTTCTTTTGGTTGTATGATTCTAAAGAATATTGTGTGGGTGTATTAGTCGATCAGAAAGAAAGATTTGATATAAAATATTCAAAATTTTCAACTATTATAAATGAGGTGGTAAATACCTCAGATGGTAAAAAAATTCAAGGTGAGAAATGTTATAAATACTACATAGAAAACCATAGTAGTATAGAAAAAGTAGCTGCAGATGTTCTAAAGCAAATTAAAAACTCATCTTTGACTTTTGAGAAAATTCAAAAATGTTTAAAATATATTCCTTATAATCTCATTGAAATGTCAACTTTTAAAATGTTTAGCATTTCTATTGTGAAACGTCTTCATCATTTATATGGAACAAGATATAGAGTGTTTAATATTCCTTTTTTTAGAATTAAATTTTTTAAAAATATTAAGACATATTATTTTTTTAATTTTCCATTTTTTTCTTATATGAGATCAAATCATCATGTTATATATTGGCTATGTAAAGTAAAAATTTGTGAATATCGAAAAAAAAGTGGTTTTGTGTTTCCGACAGCAAAATTTGATGATAGGAAGAAATATAATGAGAAAAATTAGCTTTTTTAAAATTCCTATTTTGGATATAGTTAAAATTCCAAATTCATCAAATTATAATATTTATATGTTTAAAATGCCATTTTTGAGCATTAGATCAAAAAATAATTGTATAAATGTCAATTTTTTATTACTTCAAAGAATTTGGGCTAAAATCAAACCAAAGATAATTGGTTTTAAAAAAAGTTGTGCAAATTATAAATATAGAAAAAAATTAAGAATAAAATATAAAAAAGGGAAGCTTAAAATTTGTTTGCTTGCTGTGGCACGACCCAATATGTGTATTTTTGATTATATATATAAAGCTTTAGAGAAAAATGGCAAATTTGAAATTTTTATAGTTATTCCGCCAGATCCAGCATATGAATATACTATGATGTGTAAGTATGCTAAAGAAGTTTATGATGAGCTATCTTCTAAAGGATATAATCCTATAATGGGTTATGATTTTACTACTAAAAAAAATATCGATCTAAGAAAAACAATCAATCCTGATATTATTTTTTATTCGGATTTTCATAAGATGCATTTTCATAAGGATTTTTATATAACAAATTTTTTAGATAAAGTGACGGTGTTAAACGACTATGGTTTTTCAGTAATGCAAGAAGAAAAAACAGTAAATTTCGAACTAAACAATACTGTTGATATGTATTTTAGACCAACTGCTATTCACATGAAAATGGCAACAGAATTAATGGAGAATAAAGGGAGAAATACTGTATTGGTTAATGGTAGTCCAAAGCTTGATGCTATTTTTGATAAAAATCATATTTTTAAAGATGTATGGAAAACACAGCCAAAGATTAAAAAAAGAATCATATGGGCACCGCATTACTCTGATGGTCATCCAAAAGATATGTACCAGTATAATGCATTTTATGAGTTGTATGATTTTATGTTTGAATTGGCATTGAAATTTAAAGATGAAATTCAAATAGCATTTAGACCGCATCCTGTTTTAGAGTCAAGATTGGTCTTAAAATGGGGCAAAGAAAAACAACAGGCGTATTATGATAAATGGGAAAAATTAGAAAATGGACAATATTATCCTGGTGATTTTTTAGATCTTTTTGTTTCTTCTGATGCTATGATTATGGATTCTTGTTCATTTATGGGCGAATACACGGTAGTTAACAAGCCTTTATTCCATACAGTTGGGTCTACAACTAGAATTAAATTAAATGATTTTGGTAATGAAATTTACAAATTTTGTTATAAAACAAAGCAGAATTTAAAACAAGATATTGAGAAATTTATAAAAGAGGTTGTATTAGAGGGTAAAGATGTATATAAAACACCAAGAGAAGAATTTATACAAAGATATTATATAAGTAAAGATGGCAAAAATGCATCCGAAAGTATAGTAGAAAAAATAGTGAATTATATAGAAAAAGGAGGACTGTAGAATGAATATAGCTTTGATTATAGCAGGTGGCATAGGTGCTAGAATGAATCAATCCATCCCAAAGCAGTTTATGAGTATTAATGATAAGCCTATTATTATATATACATTGGAAAAATTTGAAAAACATCCTGCGATAGATGAAATTGTAGTGGTTTCGTTAAATGGTTGGGAGAATATATTATTAAGTTATGCAAAGCAATTTAAAATCACCAAGTTAAGACATATAACAAAAGGTGGAGATTCGGGACAGGAATCTATAAAAAATGGTATTTTGAAGTTGAAAGAATTTTATAGTGATGATGATATTGTTTTAATACATGATGCTATTAGACCTAATGTTTCAGAAGAGATTATTTCAGATGCTATTAGGGTGATCAATGAAAAAGGCTCTGCGGTATCTGTAATACCTTGCAATGAAGCAATGTTAGTTAGCAATGATGGTGGTATTAACTCAAGACAAACTTATGATCGACAAAAGCTGAAAAGAACACAGACTCCTCAAGGTGCAACATTAAAAGCACTGAAAGATCTTCATGATAAGGCGGAAAAAATGGGTATTAAGGATTCTGTTGCTACATGTACATTGATGATAGAAACAGGGGGAGAAATTTATTTTTCAATAGGTTCGGAAAAAAATATTAAAATCACAACAATGGATGATATTGATATTTTTAAAGCATTGTTAAAGTAGGGTATTGTGTATTTTCAAGATAAAATTTATATTAATAATTTTCAGACTATTAAGAAGGAGTGTTTTGATAGTCTACGGTCAAGTAATATTTTAATAACAGGGGCTACAGGATTAGTGGGATCTTGTATTGTTGATTTTTTGATGTATTTAAACGAATATTTTAAATATGATGTTAATATTTATGCTGTAACACGTTTTTCAAGCAAAGCTTTTGAAAGATTTAGTAGTTATGCTAATTATTGTAATTTGCATATAGTTGAATGCGATCTAAGCAAAGAAATTCCAAATATAGATGTGAATATAGATTATATTTTACATGCGGCTAGTAATACTCACCCTGAATTATATGCTAAAAATCCAGTTGAAACCATGTGTATAAATTTTATAGGAACTTTAAATATATTAAAATTTATGCAGCAAAATTATCGTAAATCTAAAATGATATTTTTGTCAACTTTAGAAGTATATGGTGAAATGCAAAAAAATAAAAAATATTTTTGCGAAAGTGATATAGGTAAAGTTGATTTTAATCTCTCAAGATCTTGTTATCCTGAGAGCAAAAGAGCATGTGAAACACTGTGCCAATCCTTTATAAAAGAATATGAATTAAATATTACTATTGCAAGATTGGGATATATTTACGGTCCTACTGTTGATTTAAGTAGTAGTAAGGCTGATGTTCAATTTTTAAAATGCGCATTAGAACAAAAAAATATAATTATGAAGAGTAAAGGAATACAAGCTAGATCTTATTGTTATGTTGTCGATGTTGTCTCGGCTCTAATGTTTTTAATGATAAACGGAAAAAATGGAGAGGCCTATAACATTGCAAATAAAGAATCTAATATTACATTAAAAGATTATGCTGTTGCATTGGCAGATCGAGCAGATGTTAAAATTGAATTTTGTGAACCTAGTGATATCGAAAAAGAAGGTTATTCTACTGTTCAAAATTCAACTTTAAATTCAGATAAAATTGAACAATTGGGCTGGAGACCGCAATTTTCATTGAGAGAAGGTGTAGGTTTTACATTGGCTATCAAAAAAAATATTAAAGGAAATTAAAAATGTTGGGTGATTTGAGAGAGGAAGTATTAGAGGCGAACATTGCCTTGGTAAAAGAAAATTTAGTTGTTTTAACTTGGGGTAATGTTAGCGCTATTAATGATCAAGGTGTTGTTGCAATAAAGCCGAGTGGTGTGGAGTATTCTAAGATGTCAAGCAATGATATAGTTTTACTAGATTTAGATGGTAGAATATTGGAAGGGCAACTAAAACCTTCTAGTGATACACCTACTCATTTGGCTTTGTATAGACAACATCCTGAAATAAAGTGCATCATTCATACTCACTCTCCTTATGCTACTGCATTTGCGCAAGCTGGAAAAAGTATCCAAGCTCTCGGAACAACTCATGCTGATTATTTTTTTGGTGATATTCCAGTATCTAGATCCTTGACAAAAGAAGAAGTGGAGGTAGACTATGAAGTAAATACAGGGAAGGTTATATTGGAAACTATTGCAGGTAGAAATGCTCTTGATATTCCAGGAATTTTAGTTAAGCAACATGGGGTTTTTGTTTGGGGGGAAACCATTAAAAAAGCTTTAGAAAATGCTGTAGTAATTGAGCAAATTGCCTATATGAATTACTTAACTTTAAACCTAAACCTTTCTATAGAAGCCATCCCAAAATTTATTTTAAATAAGCACTTTTATAGAAAACATGGTAATAATGCTTATTATGGACAAAGTAACCAAAGTAAAGGTAAGAAAAATGATTAAGTTTTTGGATTTGCATAAAATTAACAGTAGGTTTCAAGAAAAAATTAATTATGAGATTAAGGAAGTTTTAGATAGTGGTTGGTATATTCATGGTAAAAAAAATGAAGAATTTGTAAAAAATTACTCGAATTACTGTGGTGTAAAATATTGTTTGGGTGTAGCAAATGGATTAGATGGGCTTAGAATTATGTTAAAAGCTTCCGGATTAAAACAAGATGATGAGGTTATAGTACCAGCCAATACTTATATTGCTACAATTTTGGCTATAAGCGATAATGGTTATAGACCTATATTAGTAGAACCTGATATAGAGACTTACAATATTGATCCAAAATTAATTGAAGATAAAATTACGCCAAAAACAAGGGCTATTATGGCTGTTCATTTATACGGACAAGCTGCACCTATGGAAGAAATTTACACCATTGCAAAAAAATACAACTTAATAGTATTTGAAGATGCAGCGCAAGCTCACGGTGCAACATTAAACGGGAAAAAAGTTGGCAGCCTTTCAAAGGCTGCGGCTTTTTCATTTTATCCTGGAAAAAATTTAGGTTGTTTGGGAGATGGTGGTTGTATCACAACCAATGATGAGGAGTTGTATTATAAAATGCAAGCATTGTCAAACTATGGTTCACATAAAAAATATCATAATATCTATAAAGGTTTTAATTCTAGACTTGATGAAATTCAAGCAGCGATTTTAAATGTCAAACTTGCTTTTTTGGATCAAGACAATCAAGAGCGTAGAAAAATAGCAAGGCGGTATTTAAATGGTATTAAAAACCCGATAGTTGTTTTACCACGAATGCAAGATGAGATGTCTCATGTGTGGCATTTGTTTGTTGTTCGTGTAAAAAATAGAGATAAATTTCAAGCTTATTTGAGTAAAAATAAAATCGAAAGTATTATTCATTATCCAATACCACCTCATAAACAAGAAGCTTATAAAGAGTGGAATCATTTATCTTTTCCTATAACTGAGCAAATTCATAATGAGGTGTTAAGTTTACCTATATCTCCTGTTATGGAAGAATGGGAGGTTTCTAAAGTTATCGAGGTGGTTAACCAGTACGATGAGTAGCTCTTTACCTCTGATTTCTATATTAATTCCTGCTTATAATCATCAAAATTACATTCAAGAATGTATAGAATCAGTTATATGTCAAGACTATGGCAATTTAGAATTAATTATTTTAGATGATGGGTCTTCTGACTTAACTTGGCTTAAAATAATCGAATTAGAAAAAAAATGTAGAGTGAGATTTTCTAATTTTAGTTCAATGACAAGACAAAACAAAGGTATTTATGAAACATTGAATGAGTTGATTGAATTGTCAAATGGCGAATATATTTATTTATTGGCTTCCGATGATAGGATTCAAAATGAAAAAGCAATAAGCATATTATATCAAATAATATCACATGATGATAAAATAGTGTTGGCTGTTGGAGATAGTGAAATTATAGATTGCAATTCTAATCGCATAGCTTGGGATATTAAGCAAAATATTGTTAAATTTAATGAAGGGTACAATACTTTCTGGGAGTATTTTTGCTATAAACACCCTAGGGTGAAAAAAATTTCAAAAGATATGAAAAAATTTGGAAGTTATCGAACTCTCGTAAAAGGTAATTATATTCCAAACGGTTATTTAATTCGTGCAGAAAAATTAAAAAAAATAGAGAAATTTACAGCAAAAGCACCTATGGAAGATTGGTTTATGCATTTGCAACTTTCTAAATTGGGTAGATATAAATTTACTAAAGAGATTTTATTTTCTTATCGTTGGCATGATGCAAATACTATAAAAAATACAAAACAAAATAAAATAAAAAATAAAATAACTAAAAGATATTTTGGCATTCTTCATTTTTTGTATAAAATTTTTAAAAAAAGAAGGTCAAAACTTTGAAAAAAAATATAGTACTACTTGGTGGAAGTTCTATTTTTATGCAAAATGGTATCCAAGAAGGTTTAAAACAGGGTAGCTTGGCATCATCCAAGGATGAGATTTTTATTTATAATTATAGCGTAGGAGCTACAACAAGTATTCAAAATTTATGTGAGTTGGTGAGGCGGCAAAAAGTTTTAAAAACTGCTGCTTTGATTATTACTAATTCTAATACCAATGATAGCATTAGTGTTTTAAGTACTAAAGAACAACAACCAATAGAGATATTGTATAGGAATTTATTTTTATACTATCAAGAGTTGTATAAGTTAAAAAAAATAATTCTTGTTCTTATAACTCCTTTTGATCGTGATGATATAAGAAATAAATTTATTATTAATATTCATAGAGGATTGATAAAATATTTTGGATTTAATTTTATAGATATGTATGAATATTATGAACATCATAATTTATTTGAGTTTGGGAAACGAAGAGATACGGTTCATGAGTTTGATTTTGTTATGAGGGAGTTGGGTAGGAATATTATAAAAAATTTAAAATCTTTTTTTATTTCTCAAAAAAATGTAAATCACTTCCTTCAAGAATACTATTTTTTACCTGCAAAAGAACTAGAAGTCGTTAGAGGGAATGTAAAAAAAATACATCACAGTAACTTTTCATACAGTGAAGATGTGGTTAGAATCGAGACAGGTGATATTGTAAAAATACCGGATAAGTATTATAATTATCAAATTATTGCTTTACATACTTGGAACAATCATATCCCATGGGATGAAAAATGGCAAAAACTAGATCAATTTGTTTTGAATTATTCTAGTATTGAGATTAGTAATTTACAAAATAGTGTTATAAAAGAAACCAATTCTTTAATAAATGTCCTTGAGTTGCATAAGGATTTTATTATAAAACCTAATACATATATAAAGTTAAATACTACAAAAAAATGTGAAGAATTATATCATCATGCATATAGTTGGCATGATAAAGCAAAAAATAACAATTTTTGTGACATTGTTGGATTTCTTCTTGTAAGCAAACCTATACAAAATTTTCAAATTAAATTTGATATTTTAAGTAACCAAACTACTTATATTTCTAAAAAACAAGATTTTGGTTATCTTATGCCACCTGTAGAATGGTATAAAGAGATTATAGATGAGTATTGTTCGGTAATGGATCCAAAAAAATTAACACCTCTGCAAAACCAAATAAATACATTAAAATCTACAATTTCATTGTTGGAGCAAAGTAAAAATCAACTATCGCAGGAAAAAAGAGAAATACAAGAGGATAATCTTTCTTTAAAACATATTTTAAATTCTCTATCCACAAAAAAACAACAACTTGAAATTTCAATTTTAGAGCAAGATTTGATTAATAAAAAATTACAAAACAAACAATTACTAAAAATATTAAGCCCGAATATTAAGACGACCACAGTTGATTTTAACTCGGCCAAATTCCGCATTCATAACCAACTCTCTTATAAACTAGGTCAAGCTATGATAGTCAATTCTAAAACTTTTCTAGGTTATATAAGAATGCCTTTTGTATTATCTTATATAAAAGATAAACACAAACAAGGACAAAAAATCTATCAAGAAAAAATACAAAAAGATCCTTCTTTAAAACTACCTCCTTTGGAATCTTATCCTGATTATAAAGAAGCCTTAAAAGAAAAAGAATGTTTAACTTATAAACTAGGACAAGCTCTTATAAAAGCTAATAAAACTTGGTATAGAGGAGGATATATTGGATTGTTATTTGAAATTAAGAAGTTAAAAAAGGAATAAAATGAATATTTTTAGTGCAAAAGATAGAGTTAAAAATCATCTTGCTTATAAATTAGGATTTGCTATTATTCAGCATAAAAAAAATAAAAAACTAATATCTTTGCCTTATAAACTATATAGCATTAAAAAAAGACATATAAAAGAAAAAAAAATCTATAATGATATAGTAAATGTGTTTCCGTATATGAGATATCCATTATTAGAACAATGTAAAGATTATAATGAGAGTGTGCTCTATCAATTCCATCTTTCATATATGTTAGGACAAGCATATATTCGAGCGCATAATAATTGGCATAAAGGAGGTTATATAAATTTTCTATTTGAATATAAAAAAATTTATAGCAAATATCAGAAAATACAACAAATTTTAAATATATTACCAAAAGAGCTGCATTCGAAGTTGTTGATGTCTAATAATCTTTTAATAGTTGGCGATTTATTGGTAGATATACATAGTTATAGTCCAATGTTACAAATGATTATCAAAAATTTCGATTTTTTTTTACAACACTTTGATTTAATTCATGAATGGATTAATTCGGATTATTTTTATGAAAAATATAAATACAAAAACCATCCCTATCCTCCATTGGTAGATTTTAGAAAAAATAGTTTTTGCTTCAGCGTAGATCAAATGTGGGACTTAAATATACCATTGCCAAATAAATTTCAATTTATTTATCTATACAGGCATGGCTCTGGAGCACAAAACACAATGTGGTATTTTAGAAATTCTGGACTATATTTTATTGATTGTTTTAGGTGGGGAGAAGGAAAAGATAGATATTGTAAAATGTATTCAATATTAAACAATATAAATAGTAACTGTGTTATTGGTATGAGTGATATTGAGTATAAAAATGTAGAGGAGATGGAAAAATTCATTTTTTTGTTGAGACAAGATGATATGTATATTTTAACGCAAACAAGAGATCCTATAGATTTAATAAAACATGTATGCTCTAGAAGTAGACGCTATACAAAAGAGCAGCTAAATTTAATTAAAAAAAATGTATTTACAATAAATGATTTATTTGATGATGTATATCAGGAAGACTTGCAGGAAAATTATAACAAAAATATAGTAATAATGCGTTTTCCGACAATTTTTTCACATTATAAACATCTAGAAATATTGCAAGATTCTATTAAAAAAATTTACTACATTGACTTTAGTGACATAAAAAGCGATAAGATAATCAATATAATGAATGAGTTTTTTTCAGAATTAAAATTAACACCCTTGTCTATATCTAAGGCTAGAGAGGTATTTGCTGTTAATAGATATAAAGGAAGTTTAAATTTGCTATTTCCTGTTACCTTAAAAATTCATTTAGATAGCAATAAAACAAAAACGATAGCAATAAAATTTATTGAGAATTTTTTCTTGCCGCAAAATATTGATGACTTTGATGATTTTTATAAAATTATCTTTGGTTGTACACATCCATCATTTGGTGTTTATATTCATAAAAATGAATTGCTTTTCCTACGCCAGAATGGTATTTTGTATGACAAGGTATTGGAATATTTAAAGCTTTTTTTATGTAAACTTTTAAGCCGAATTGATAACGAGGAAAAATATAAGATCAGTATTGAGAATGTATTAAATGAACTAAAGCAAAACCAAGACAAAAGAAATAAATTAAAGTGTATACTACATGAAGAATTATCGTTTTGCAAGAAACATCGTCCAGATATAGTCACCTCTTGGAAATACTATCAAGAATTTGAAAGAATGTGTAAAGAATTAGATGGCGATTAATATCAGAGAAAGATAAAAAGGATATAATTATAAATTAATTTT